>JADFHR010000124.1 GCA_022567015.1 Pseudomonadota bacterium | reverse complement strand
CGGTCGTTTCCCAAAACATTCTCTTTCCCCCCGCAAGTGTGAGGGCTCCGAGAATCAATAGCGGAACCGTGTTGGAGACGGCGTGCCAGAATCCACTGTGAAGCATCGGCGCCAGCGGAATACCGATCAGGCCGGTGAAACTGCGGGGCAATATGCCGAACGAAACCAGCCGATGCCCAAGAAACAGGTTGACGACTTCGACAATCCAGATCAGGGCGACAAGGATGAGTACGGGCTGAAATTTTTTAGCGATCATGGGCATCAGGAACAGTTATCGCCGATGAGGTATCGCTTCCAAGATGAAGCATCGCTGCCAAAATATCGTATTATATTCCGAGCATTGCCGTCCATCGAGCCGTTCGTGAGAGTCGGCAATTCAACCGCGCCCGCCACCGACCTGCCTTCGCCGAAGCGACGCTCCGGCTTCGCGCCGGCAGGAGGGGGCCCGCCTTCGCCAAGACTTCGGCGAAGGCGTAAGGTGGTGGAGCCGAGGGGAATCGAACCCCTGACCTTCGCGTTGCGAACGCGACGCTCTCCCAACTGAGCTACGGCCCCGTGCGGCCGGCGGACTATGTGTGGCCGGGCGCGCGCCTGTCAAGGGTTGCGCGGAGCCGGCGCTGGGGTTAGGTTTCGCAACCGGCGCGCAATAACCCGATGTCCCCGTCATGATTTCGCTGCTGTGGCTTATCGACACCGTCATCAGCCTTTACATTTGGGTGGTCGTGATCGGCGTTGTCCTGAGCTGGCTGGTCCATTTCCGCGTCGTCAACACCTCCAATCCGTTCGTCTACAGGGTGGGCGAGTTCGTCTACCGCATCACCGAGCCGGTGCTGCGCCCGATCCGCAACGTGCTGCCCAATATGGGCGGCATCGATATCTCGGCGATCGTGCTCATCGTCGTCCTCCTCTTCGCCCGCAACCTGATATTCGAATACTTTGGCTGATGAGGCCCGGCCCTTCGCGCCCGTCCCGGGGGGACTCTCGGTGCGCATCCGGTTGACGCCGAAGGCGGCGCGCAGCCGCATCGAGGGCGTCGGCGCCGGGGCCGACGGCGGCGCCGTCCTCAAGGTGGCGGTCACCGCGCCGCCCGAGAAGGGCAAGGCGAACGCGGCGATGATCACGCTGCTGGCCAAGGCGTGGCGCCTGCCCAAGACCACCATGGCCATCACCGCCGGCGCCACCGCCCGGCGCAAGACCCTGTTGGTCGCGGGCGACGCAAAGGTTCTCGTGGCGCGGCTGAACCAGTGGATGGAGGGGTGGCATGGGTGAGGCGAAGATCATCGACGGCGAGGCCATCGCCGCCGGCCTGAGACGGCGCATCGGGGAAGAGGCGGCCAGGCTCAAGGCGCGCCATGACCTGACGCCGGGCCTGGCGGTGGTGCTGGTCGGAGACAACCCGGCGAGCCGGGTCTACGTGCGCAACAAGGCCAGGCGGGCGGAAGAGGCGGGCATGAGGTCCCACGATCACCGCCTGCCCGCCGACGTCACCGAGAAAGCGCTGCTCGGCCTGGTCCGCGGGCTCGGCGACGACCCCCGGGTCAACGGCATCCTGGTGCAGCTTCCCCTGCCGCCCCACATCCGCGCCGAGGCGGTGCTCGACGCCGTCGACCCGGCCAAGGACGTGGACGGCTTCCACGTGATCAACGCCGGCCGGCTGGTCACCGGCGCCGCCGACGCCATGGTCCCGTGCACGCCGCTCGGATGCCTGATGCTGCTCAAACACCACCTCGGCGAGCTGGCCGGCCTGAAGGCCCTGGTCATCGGGCGCTCCAACATCGTCGGCAAGCCGGTGGCGGCCCTGCTGCTGGCCGAGCACTGCACGGTCACCATCGCCCATTCCAGGACCCGGGACCTGGCCGGGGAATGCCGCCGCGCCGACATCGTGGTGGCCGCGGTGGGACGGGCGCGCATGGTCGGGGGCGACTGGATCAAGCCCGGCGCCACGGTCATCGACGTCGGCATCAACCGCATCGACGGCGGTTCCGGCAAGACGCGGCTGGCCGGCGACGTGGATTTCGCCGCGGTGGTCAAGGTGGCCGGCGCCATCACCCCGGTGCCCGGCGGCGTCGGCCCGATGACCATCGCCTGCCTGCTCCGCAACACCCTCGTCGCCGCCTGCCGGCAGAACGGCATCGCGCCGCCGGAGATTTAGCGCCCCCTGCGCCCCTCGGCGCCCCCGGCGTTGAAAAAGTTCAAACGCAGAGGACGCAGAGGATCGCAGAGGAATAAAAAAAAGCGCGGCCACGGGCCGGCACCTGAGTTTCAACCCGTGGCACTCAGGCGCGTTTTCGGACAAGCGTTGGGCACCCTTCCCGATGGTCTTTGGGTCTTGGTGGTGAACAGGGTCTTTCTTTTCCTCCGCGTCCCTCTGCGTCCTCCGCGTTAAAATGCGCAACGCCGGGGACGCAGGGAAAAGGAACGGTGCCGTGCGCGATCGCCGGCATTTCCGACCACCGGACGATGGCGTTCACGTCATGAACGCGGAGCGGGCATTCCCGCGCCGCGCCGATGACAGCGGGCCGGCGCCCTGCTAAAAGTCGACCCATGAGCGGAAGCCTTGCCGAGCTCCTCCTCGCCGCCGTCGCCTTCGCCGGCAGTCACGTGCTGCTCTCCAGCGCGCCGGTGCGCGGCCCCCTCGCCCGCGCCCTCGGCGAGTGGCCTTTCGTCGGGCTGTATTCGGCGATTTCGCTGGGACTTTTCGTGTGGCTCGTCGGCGCCTACGGCGACGCCCCGTTGGTCGAGCTGTGGGCCGCGCCGACGGGCGTCAGGTACCTGGCCCTGGGGGTCATGGCCGTGGCCTCGGTATTGGTCGCCGGCGGCATTACTCCGGCCAGCCCCACCGCCGTGCCCCTGAAGCCGGCCGCGGCCGGCGCCCCGCTCCCCGGCATCTTCAAGGTCACGCGCCACCCGGTCCTGTGGGGGATCGGCCTGTGGGCCTTCGTCCACGCGATGGCCAACGGGGACCTGGCGTCGCTGATCCTGTTCGGGTCCCTCGGCGTGCTGGCCCTGGGCGGCACCGTGCACATCGACCGCAAGAAGCGGACCACCGGGGGCGGGGACTGGCGGGCGTTCGCCGGCGCCACCTCGAACGTGCCGTTCGCCGCCATCGCGGCGGGCCGGACGCGGGTCAGCCTGAAGGAGATCGGCTACGGGCGCCTGGCCGCCGGCCTGGTCCTCTACATGGTCCTGCTGCTCGGCCACGAGGCGGTCATCGGGGTGGCGCCCCTGGCGTCGTAGTACTTACTTTCACGATTTCGCGCACCATACGACGGTCTTGCGAGGTTTCCGGCTAGGAGCGCGGCGCGCCGTGGTGCTGGAGCACCACAAGCGGCGCGCGACGACGTCCGGGGGCCTCGCAAGACCGCCCTTCGGGTCGCGTTTCCCGCTCCCTCGGGGCGTCGGGAACGCTTGCCGATGGGTCCCCATCGCCCGCGCGTCCCCTCCTGCCGAGGGAACGGGAAACGCGATCGTATGATACGCGAAATCGTGAAAGTAAGTACTGGTCCTCCTGGGGACGCGCCGGCGAACGGGATGGCGTTCCCCCCACCGGGATGATAAAAGCCCGCTCATGTCCGACCTCGCCCACATCCGCAACTTCGCCATCATCGCCCACATCGACCACGGAAAGTCGACGCTCGCCGACCGCATGATCCAGCTCACCGGCGGTTTGAGCGAGCGCGAGATGCGCGACCAGGTGCTCGATTCCATGGACATCGAGCGCGAGCGCGGCATCACCATCAAGGCACAGACCGTGCGCCTCACCTACAAGGCCGAGGACGGCAAGACCTACCAGCTCAACCTCATGGACACGCCGGGGCACGTGGACTTCTCCTACGAGGTCAGCCGCAGCCTGGCCGCCTGCGAGGGCTCGCTCCTGGTGGTCGACGCCACGCAAGGAGTCGAGGCGCAGACCCTGGCCAACGTCTACCTGGCCATCGACGCCAACCACGAAATCGTTCCGGTGCTGAACAAGATCGACCTGCAGGCCGCCGAACCGGAGCGCATCCGCGAACAGATCGCCGAGGTGATCGGGCTCGACACCACGGACGCGGTTTTGATTTCGGCCAAGACCGGCGCCGGCGTGCCCGACGTCCTCGAGGCCCTGATCCGCCGCCTGCCGCCGCCGGAGGGGGACACGGCGGCGCCGCTCAAGGCGCTGCTGGTGGACAGCTGGTACGACCCCTACCTCGGCGTCATGATCCTGGTGCGCATCCACGACGGGGTCCTGCGCCCGGGCATGAAGATCCGGATGATGGCGGCGGGCACCACCCATCAGGTGGAGCAGGTGGGCGTCTTCACCCCCAAGGCCAACAAGGTGGACGCCCTTGGCGCGGGCGAGGTGGGCTACATCACCGCCGCCATCAAGACCGTCGCCGATACCCACGTCGGCGACACCATCACCGAGGACCGGCGTCCCACGGCGCGGCCGCTCCCCGGCTTCAAGCCCTCGCTGCCGGTGGTGTTCAGCGGCTTTTTCCCGGTCGATACCGGGGACTACGCGGACTTGCGCGAATCCCTGGAAAGGCTGCACCTGAACGACGCCAGCTTCCATTTCGAGGCCGAGACGTCGGCCGCCCTGGGCCTGGGCTTCCGCTGCGGGTTCCTAGGCCTGCTCCATCTGGAGATCATCCACGAGCGCCTGGAGCGGGAGTTCGGCCTGGACATCATCACCACCATGCCCAGCGTCATCTACCGGGTCCACCTCGGCGACGGCACCGTCAAAGAGGTTCACAATCCCGCCGACATGCCCGACCCGGCCCGGATTACGCGCATCGAGGAGCCCTGGATCAAGGCCACCATCATAGTCCCCGACGACCACCTGGGCGCGGTGCTCTCACTGTGCACCGGGCGCCGCGGCGTGCAGGTGGAGCTGACCTACGCGGGGCGGCGGGCGATGGCGGTCTACCGCCTGCCCCTGAACGAGGTGGTGATCGACTTCCACGACCGGCTGAAGTCGGTGTCGCGCGGGTATGCCAGCTTCGACTACGAGATGGACGGCTACACGGAAAGCGACCTGGCCGTGGTTTCCATCCTGGTCAACTCCGAGCCGGTGGACGCCCTCGCCTTCATCGTCCACGCCAGCCACGCGGAAGCCCGCGGCCGCGCCATCTGCGAAAGGCTCAAGGGTTTGATCCCGCGCCAGTTGTTCAAGATCCCCATCCAGGCCGCCATCGGCGGCCGGATCATCGCCCGCGAAACCGTTGCCGCCATGCGAAAGGACGTCACCGCCAAGTGCTACGGCGGCGATGTGAGCCGCAAACGCAAGCTTCTGGACAAGCAAAAGAAGGGCAAGAAACGCATGCGCCTGTTCGGCAAGGTGGAGATTCCCCAGTCCGCCTTCCTGGCGGCGCTCAGGACCGGCGACGACTAGGCGACGTCGGCGAGGTCCTCGGGCGGCGGCGCCGCCTCGTCGGAGAACCTCTGGCGGATGACCAGGATTTCCGGCAGGACTTCCTTGAACACGCTCACCAGCCTGGGCTCGAAGTGGAGCCCCGCGTTGTCGTCCACGTAGGCCAGCGCCTCCTCCACGCTCCATTCCCTCTTGTAGGGGCGCTCCGAGGTGAGGGCGTCGAAAACGTCGCACAGCGCCGCGATGCGGCCCTCGATGGGGATGTCCTCGGCCTTCAGGCCCTTGGGATAGCCCGAGCCGTCCCACTTTTCGTGGTGGGTGAGAACGACGATCCGCGCCATGCGGATGATCTCGGACCCGTGGTCGGTGAGAATGCTGGCGCCGATGTCCACGTGGGTCTTCATGACCTTCCATTCCTCCGCGGTGAGCTTCCCCGGTTTCAACAGGATGCGGTCGGGGATGCCGATCTTGCCCACGTCGTGCAGGGGGCTGGTGTACAGCAGCAACTCGCAACGCCCGGCGCTCAAGCCGGCGGCCCGGCCCAGGGCCTGACAGCTCTTGCTCATGCGGATGACGTGCATGCCGGTCTCGTTGTCGCGGTATTCGCCGGCACGGCCCAGGCGGCGCACAATCTCGAGTTGGGTGCGGTACAGCTGATCCGTCCGCTCGCGCACCTTGGCCTCCATGATTTCGCTCTGCCAGCGGTGCCGCCTATAGAGGATGCGCACCTCGAGAAGGTTGCGCACCCGGGTCAGCACCTCGCTGCGCTCGAACGGCTTGGCGATGAAATCCTTGGCTCCCAGCTCCAGGGCCTTGAGGCGGGTTGCCGGGTCCAGGTCGGCGCTGAGCACCAGCACGGGCAGGAGGTCGTCGCGGATGGGATCGGTCAGGGCCTCGAGGACCTGGAAGCCGTCCATCTCCGGCATGCGGATGTCGAGAAGCACGATGTCGAATCGCCGCCGGTTGTTGAGCTGGACAACCTCTTTTGGATCGGTTGTGGTGTGGACGTTCCTGTATCCCCCCTCGCCGAGAATCCTTTCGAGAAGCAGGACGTTGGCCGGATTGTCGTCGACGATGAGGATCGGCGCCTTCAGCGAGGCGTCGTGAATGTCCTTCATCTAGCCCTCTCCGCTGTGGCGCCGCTAGCCCGAGCTTGGGGCATTGCCACGCCCGGATGAGGAGTCGAGCACGAATCGTGCCAACCGGGCCCGTCGGCGGCGAAGAAATTCGGGAATCCTAAGGATCCATACCGGCGGCGCCGCGCCGCTCGCCCGCAGGCCCCGGAAACCCTGGGTTTAATGTCCCTGTGGGCGCGGCCCCGGGGGAACGGCGCGGCCGGGCGCGGGGAGGCGGCCGGGCGCGGGGGGTTGGGAAAGGGCGCGAAACATCCCCCGGCAGGCAATTTGCAACCCAAAATGCGCCGCCGCCTGCACCGGGGCGGCGGATTATGCATGGCGACGTCGCCAAGGTATGAAACTACGGCGCGTCGTTGAGGGTCCAGTCGTAGTCGTCGTCGTCGATGCGCCTGGCCGCTTCCAGCTTGGCCAGCAGCACCGGACCCAACGATCATACGCCGGGCCGGGCAAAAAGGGCAGGGACGGTCACCGCCTTGTGAAGGACGGTGCGCATTCGTGATCGGCTCCGGCGGACCTCCGGCGGGTGTCCGCTAACAGGCGGCGACGATGAACAGCCGGCGGAAGGGGAACAGGGTCGTGCCGTCCCCGCGCCGCGGATAGGCGGCCCGGATGCGGGTCGTGTATTGGGCGAGGAAGGCCGGGCGCTCGTCGTCTTCGAGCGCGTCCAGGAGGGGCTTGAGCGCCGATCCCCGGGTCCATTCGACCACCGGGTTCTCTCCCTCCAGCACGTGCGTGTACACGGTCTCCCAGATGTCGAGGGTGCGGGCCAGGGGCGCCAGCATATCGTAGTAGGCCTCGGGGGAAGCCACCGGCCGCAGGCGCAGGACGGCGTGCAGACGGGCCCGCCAGGGCCCGGCCTCGGCGGCCTCGGCCATGCACGTATGGGATGGCTCGGCGTAGTTGCGGGGCATCTGCACGGCGAGGACGCCGCCCGGCCGGAGCCGCCCGGCAAGCCGGGGCAACAGCGCCTCGTGGCCGTCCAGCCAGTGCAGGGCGGCGTTGGAGAACAGCAGGTCCGCCGCCCGGGGCGGGTCCCATCGGGCGAGATCGGCCTCGACCCAGGTTATCCCGCCGCCCCCGGCGCGCGCCCTGGCCAGCATCTCGGCCGATCCGTCGACGCCGGTGACCGTCGCCTGCGGCCACCGCCGGGCCAGCATCCGGGTGACGTTGCCGGCGCCGCACCCGAGGTCGAACACGGCATCGGGCGAGTCCAGCTCGACCCGGTTCAGCAGATCCAGCGCCGGGCGCGCCCGGGGCCCGGCGAATTTCAGGTACTGGGACGGATCCCAGGCGGCCACGGCGCTCAGCGGGCCCGGCCGCGCACCGGCAGTTGCAACCGGAACGTGGTGCCGGTGTCTCCGGTCTCGGCGAGAGATATGTCGCCGCCGTGGGCGCGCATGATGTCGCGGGCGATGACCAGGCCGAGACCGGTGCCGCCGGCGCGTTCGGACCCGGCGAAGGGCTTGAACAGGCATTCCCGGGCCCCGGACGAGATTCCGGGGCCGTCGTCGGCGACGTCGATGAGGACGCTGTCGCCCTCTTTCCGGGCGCTGACCGTCACCTTCCCGGCGCCGGCCTGGCGGGCGTTCTGGCCCAAATTGGTCAGCACCCGGAAAAGCTGTTGCCGGTCGGCGTCCACGTCCAACTCGAACGCGACGGCGTTGTGCCATTCGAGCCGGTCCGGCGCGCCCCCGCCCAGGCCAAGGGTCTCCGGGTTGCGCATGACCGCGCCCACCTCGGCCACCAGCTCATGCAGGTGAAAGTACGTGGGACGCAGCCTGAGCGCCGGGTCCTGGACGTAGTTGAGGATCTGGCTGCACAAGTTCACGGCCCGGTCCATGGCGTCGTACAGGCGCGGCGCCACCGCCTTGACCTCGGGGTCGTCGATGTTGGCGAGACGGTCCGACACCAGCACCGCCGTCGACAGGCTGTTGCGCAGGTCGTGGTTGATTTTGGCCACCGCGGCGCCGAGCGTCGCCAACCGGGTTTTCTGTCGCAGGGCGGCGCGAAGTTCCTTTTGCATGTCGGCGAGCTCGCGCTGGGCGATGCCGATCTCGTCGGCGCGGGTGCTGGGCACGATGGTCCGGCGTTCGTCTTCGGGGTCGGCGCGGAAATTTACCATGCTCGCCGTGATGCGGCGCATGGGCCGCACCAAAAGCCATTGCAGGCTCACGTACACAAGCCCGGCGGTGAACAGGGAAATGACGATGGACAGGTTGAGGATGCGCCCCGAGTAATCGTACATGGCTTCGCGCATGGGCGTCTCGTCGAACACCACCTCGATGGCCGTCATGGGGTCCTTGGGCGAGATGCCGATGACCCTGAGAACCCGGTTCTCGTCCTGGACCAGGGCCCGAAAGGCGTCGCGTATCCACATCAGGAACGTGCCCTGGCGCAGATCGAAGGTCACGTCCACCTCCGGCGGCATGGCCTCGCTCAACGCCAGCACCTTGCGGTCGGTTTGCCACAGCATGATGCCGTAGGCGCCGGCGTGGAACAAAAGCTCCCTCTCCAGTTCCTCGCTCACCATCCCGTCGGGGGTGGCCTCCAGGGCCAGGATCGCCAGATGGGCGGTGGCAATCATCTCTTCCAGATAGACCTTTCGGTATCGGGCGATGGACGGGGTGTAGATGAGGAATTCGGCGAGCATGACGAAAAACATGGTCAGCACCAAAAGGCGCGCCGACAGGCTTGACGCGGCGGTTGGTCGATGGGACTTCGCTTCCGACATGATCGTTCCATCCCGGCGGCGGCCGGATATTGCGGTTGCCGCCGCCTTATACCAAGGGGCGCTGATCATGACTCATAGAGATCGCGTAGGCGGCTCGTCGGGCAGGAGGAAAGTTGCAGGCGATGCGGCGCATCGTCGAAACTTTTCGACGCCCTCCGACGGGCCGCATACGCGACCGCAACGGCG
>JADFHR010000123.1 GCA_022567015.1 Pseudomonadota bacterium | reverse complement strand
CCCGGCATGTAAAGGACGCTGCGGCGCGGCCGCGCGGTTTTCGACATGGTGGTTCTCCCCGGCTGTCTAGTGGCCTGTATCAGCTAAAGTGTACCCATACGACGGCGTTGCGAGGTTTCCGGCTAGGAGCGCGTCGCGCCTTGGTGTGCATGCACCACAAGCGGCGCGCGACGACGCCGGGGGCCGCGGGGGCGTCCCCCGCATACGGTGTCGGGGGGACACCCCCCCTTGTCCCCCCGGGGCGTCGGGAAGGCTTGACCATGGCCCCGCATCGCCGGCGCCTCCCGTCTTGCCGAGGGAACGGGAAACGCGATCGTATGGTACGCGAAATCGTGCAAGTGAGTACTAAACCCCCCGACGGCGACAAACTACAATCCCCGGCCGGTCCGTGGCAAGGTGGGGCCGCCGGCACGGCAGGAGACAGGCGTACCCGGGCATGACCATCCTCTCCATCCAATCGGCGGTGGCCTATGGGCACGTGGGCAACGCCGCCGCCGTGTTTCCCCTGCAGCGCCTGGGCTTCGAGGTGTGGCCGGTGAACACCGTGTACCTCAGCAATCACCCGGGCTACGGCGCCTGGCGCGGACGCGGCCAGGACGCGGCCGAGGTCGCCGAGGTCATCGACGGCATAGCCGAGCGCGGCGCCTTCGCGCACTGCCGGGCGGTCCTGAGCGGCTATCTCGGATGCGCGGAAACCGGCCCGGTGGTGCTCGACGCGGTGGCCCGGATCAAGGCCGCCAACGCCGGCGCCCTTTTCTGCTGCGATCCGGTGATGGGCGACGGCAGGGAAGGGCTTTACGTGCCCGGGGAACTGGCGGCGCACCTGAAAAACGAAGTCGTGCCACGCGCCGACATCGTCGTGCCCAACGTCTTCGAGCTGGCCTTCCTTGCCGAACGCCCGGTGGAGACCGTGGAAGACGCCGTGGCCGCCGCCCGTGCGCTGATAGCCGCCGGCCCCCCGGTGGTGGTGGTCACCTCCGTGCGCGGCGCCGGGGCGCCGCCCGACACCATCGGCGCCCTTGCGGTATCGCGGACCCAGGCGTGGCAGGTGGTCACGCCCCGGCTGCCGATCACGGTCAAGGGGGCGGGCGATGTCCTGGCCGCGCTGTTCCTGGGCCATTATCTGGAGCGCCCGGACATCGGCGGCGCCCTGTCCCGGGCGCTGTCGTCGGTCTTCGGGCTGGTCAAGGCGACCGCCGCGGCGGGGGCGCGGGAGCTGCAACTGGTGGCGGCGCAGGAGGAGATCGTCCAGCCCGGAGAGATCTTTCCCGCGCGCCAGGTCGGTTAGTCCCGCGCGCCGGGTCGCCTAGTCCTCACGTTGCCCTCGGCACACGGTATTCGAAAAGCGGTTGCCCGGCGAAACGGCCCTTGCCTTTGGCCGATGGCCATAGGAACATCCGGCCCGAGCGGGGCTCGCTTAACGTGTAATCGCTGAGAGGGGCCGGGCGGCGGCGGACGTGCCGCACGGCGGAAGGCGCCGGGACGACCGATCATGGCGGACAAGTATCTCAAGGACGTGAAGATCCTGATCGTCGATGACAGCGCGTTCATGCGCAATATCATCCGGCGGGTCCTCAGCGCCTTGCATGCCGAACAGGTGCGCGAGGCGTCGGACGGCGAAGACGCCCTCGATATCATGCGGACCTTCGTGCCGGACATCATCATCCTGGATTGAGAGATGAAACCCATGGACGGTCTCGAGTTCACCAGGAAGGTGCGCCTGTCCAGGGAAAGTCCCAACGTCTTCACGCCCATCATCATGGTCTCCGGGCATTCGGAGCGGGGCCGCATCATCGCCGCCCGGGACACCGGCGTTAACGAGTTCGTGGTCAAGCCGATCTCCGCCAAGTCCCTGTTCGACCGCATCCAGGCGGTCATCGAGAGGCCCCGCCCCTTCGTCAGGGTGAAGCGCTATTTCGGTCCCGACCGGCGGCGCAAGACGGTCGAGCATGGAGGGGAAGAGCGCCGGGTGGCGAAGCCGGCGACGGCGGCGCCGTCCGATCAGGCGATGAGCCATAGCGAGGTGAACGCGCTTTTCAATCCTGATTCCGCGCCCGACGGCGGCGGCGATAAGGGGGATACAGGCTAGGACGCGGCGCGGCGCAACCGGCGCGCGCCACTCCCTATGCCATCGAGGCCTTTCTCCTGGAGGACTCAACCGCAGAGAAACCGGCCACCGAGATCACATTTTACCGGCGCAAAACGTCCCGCGCCGCGATTTAGAGCGTATCCCCGTCCACGGCCGAGTGCCCGTGTCGGGACAGGACCTAGGCCGCCTTTTTCATATACGACCTGATCAGTTCCTCGGCGATCTGCACGGTGTTCAGGGCCGCGCCCTTGCGCAGGTTGTCCGCCACCACCCACAGGTTCAGACCGTTCTTCACCGTCTTGTCGGCGCGGATGCGGCTGACGTAGACCGGATCCTCGCCGGCGCATTCGGCGGGCGTCACGTAGCCTTCGTCGACCCGGTGATCGACCACGATGATCCCCGGCGCCGCCCTCAGGGCGCGGGCGGCCGCGGCCGCGGACAGGGGGCTGGCGAACTCCAGGTTCACCGCCTCGGCATGGCCGATAAAGACGGGCACGCGCACGCAGGTGGCGGTGATCTGGATGTCCGGATCCAGGATCTTCCTGGTCTCCACCACCATCTTCCATTCCTCCCTGGTCGAGCCGTCGTCCATGAAGACGTCGATGTGGGGGATGACGTTGAACGCGATCTGCTTGGGAAACGTCTTCTGGTGCCGCGCCGGCGGCTCGTTCATGTAGATGCCGCGGGTCTGGTTGAACAGCTCGTCCATGGCCGCCTTGCCCGAGCCCGAGGTCGACTGGTAGGTGGCGACCACCACCCGCTTGATCCGGGCCAGGTCGTGGAGCGGCTTGAGCGCCATCACCAGCTGGATGGTCGAGCAGTTGGGATTGGCGATGATGTTGCGCTTGGTGTACCCGGCGATGGCGTGGCCGTTGACCTCGGGCACCACCAGGGGCACGTCGGGCTCCATGCGGAAATGCGAGGTGTTGTCGATGACCACGGCGCCGGCGGCGGCGGCGCGCGGGCTGTGCACCGCCGAGACCTTGGCGCCGGGCGAGGACAGCACGATATCGATGCCGGCGAAGTCGAAGCCGGCGAGATCCCGCACCTTCAGGACCGCGTCCTCGCCGAACGACAGCTCGCTGCCGACCGATCTCTCGGACGCCAGCGCGATGACCTCGTCGGCGGGGAAGTCGCGCTCGGCCAGGGTGGCGAGGATCTCGCGTCCCACGTTGCCGGTGGCGCCGACGACGGCTATCCGGTAACCCATTCCCCTGTACTCCGAAATCCGCGCCCCGGGCGGCGCCCGGCCCGATCACTTACGCCCGTTGACGCCGGTTTTCAAGGGATTCCAAAAGGCAACCGTTCCCCGGCCGGAGGGGCACGGTCCCGCCGGCCCCGCCGCCTCAGGCCGCCAGCTTGTCCAGCTCGCGGGTGATCGCCTCGCCCATCACCGTGGTGGAGACCTTGGCCTTGCCGGGCTGCATGATATCGGCCGTGCGCAGCCCGCCGTCGAGCACGTTGCGGGCCGCGGTCTCTATGAGATCGGCGTCTTCGCCCATGTCGAAGGAGTAGCGCAGGCACATGGCGAAGCTGAGCAGCGTGGCCAGCGGATTGGCCAAACCCTTGCCGGCGATGTCGGGGGCGGTTCCGTGCACCGGCTCGTAGAGGGCGAGGCGCCGGCCGCTGCCGTCCACGGCGCCCAGGCTGGCCGAGGGCAGCATGCCCAGGGAACCGGTCAGCATGGCCGCCGTATCCGAGAGCATGTCGCCGAACAGGTTGTCGGTGACGATGACGTCGAACTGCTTGGGGTTGCGCACCAGCTGCATGGCGCAGTTGTCGGCGTACATGTGGCTCAGCTCGACCCCGGCGAACTCGGTGTCGTGGATCTTCTGCACCTCCTCGCGCCACAGGACGCCGCTTTCCATGACGTTGGCCTTCTCGACCGAACAGACCCTGTTGCCGCGCTTCCCGGCCAGCTCGAAGGCGACCCGGGCGACGCGCTGGATCTCGGGCGTCGTGTAGACCTGGGTGTTGACGGCCCGGCGGGTGCCGTCGGGCAGGTCCTCGATGCCCCTGGGTTCGCCGAAATAGAGGCCGCCGGTGAGCTCGCGCACGATCATGATGTCGAGGCCCCTGATCACCTCCTCCTTCAGGGTCGAGGCGTCGGCCAGGGCGTCGAAGACCACCGCCGGGCGCAGGTTGGCGAACAGGTCCATGTCCTTGCGCAGGCGCAGCAAGCCGCGCTCGGGTTTGTCCGCGAACGGCAGATCGTCCCACTTGGGCCCGCCGACGGCGCCCAGCAGAACGGCGTCCGCCTCCATGGCCTGGGCCATGGTTTCGTCGGTGATGGGTGTGCCGTGGACGTCGTAGGAGGCGCCGCCGACGAGTCCTTCCTTGACGTCGAACGTGGCGGCGCGCCGTTTCTCCATCCAGTCGATGATACGCCGCACCTCGCCCATCACTTCCGGGCCGATGCCGTCGCCGGGCAGGATCAAAAGTCTTTTATTGGCGGGCATGGATTATACCCCTCCTTTACCTGTCGGCCGATCGGGTGGGCCGGAGTTGCAGGGCGGACGCCCCGTCAGGAATACAGCCAGGGCTGGGCCTCTTTTTGCCTGGCCTCGAAATCGTCGATCTTTTCGGCCTTCTCAAAGGTCTGCGCGATGTCGTCGATGCCGTTCAACAGACAGTGCTTGTCGAAGGGGTCCACGTCGAAGGCGACGGAGGCGCCGTCGGGGCCGGTGATCACCTGGTTTTCCAGGTCCACGGTGAGGGTGGCGTTGGCGCCGCGCCCGGCGTCGTCCATCAGCCTGTCGACGTCGTCTTCGGGCAGGCGGACGGGCAGGATGCCGTTCTTGATGCAGTTGTTATAAAAGATGTCGGCGAAGCTGGGGGCGATGACGCAGCGGATGCCGAAGTTCAGAAGCGCCCACGGCGCGTGCTCGCGCGAGGACCCGCAGCCGAAGTTCGTCCCCGCCACCAGGATGCGCGCCTTGCGGTAGGGCGGCCTGTTGAGCACGAAGTCGGGATTCTCGCTGCCGTCTTCCCGGTAGCGCATCTCGAAGAACAGGCCCTCGGCGAAGCCCGTGCGCTTGATCGACTTGAGGAACTGCTTGGGGATGATCATGTCGGTATCGACGTTGATCATCGGCAGGGGCGCGGCAACGCCGGTGAGCGTGGTGAATTTTTCCATGGGTTTAGGGGCCCTTGACGATGCTCGTGAAGTCCGACCAGTGTTCGACCTTGAAGGCGCGGATATCACGCACCGAAGTAGGAAACCACGGCATCTGCTTTAAAGCCATGATCGCTTGGAACAGATTTGCAAGATCATCGCTCTTCGTGACGTACAAACTCCCCTGCACCCAGTCAAAGCCAAAGTCCTGCAAGCAAACTCGGATATCGGTATAAGCCTGGGAAACGCCTTTAGGGTGGTTTTGCTCGGTATCCTTGACGACGAGATCGAAAGCTATCGCGAACATTACTTTTCCTTGGGATCGTCAAGGATGTGCGTATATCGGTATTCCGCCTCTTCACCCGTATCCACCACACGTACCTTCATTATGATGTCGTCGTCCTCGTCGCGGAGCTTTTCGATCACTTGGTAAACCGGCCCAAACGGCCCGAAACGGCGAAAACTCCCAATTAGCGACTCAGGGCCGGGGACATTCTCTGAAAGCGGATGTGGCCGGGAAGTCATGCTCCACTCCTTTGATCAGGGCTCGGCTCTCGCACTATACCAGCTCAGCCCAGCTTGCGCACGTCGGTGAGGTGCCCGGTCACGGCCGCCGCCACGGCCATGACCGGGCTCACCAGGTGGGTCCGCCCGCCGGCGCCCTGGCGCCCCTCGAAGTTGCGGTTGGACGTGGACGCGCAGCGCTCGCCGGGCTTCAGCTTGTCGGCGTTCATGGCCAGGCACATGGAGCAGCCCGGCTCGCGCCATTCGAAGCCGGCCTCGATGAAGATGCGGTCCAGCCCCTCGGCCTCGGCCTCCTTCTTGATCAGGCCCGAGCCGGGAACGACCATGGCGCCCACCCCCTGGGCCACTTTGCGGCCCTTGGCGACGGCCGCCGCGGCGCGCAGGTCCTCCATGCGGCCGTTGGTGCACGACCCGATAAAGACCTGGTCCACCGCGATGCCGTCGAGCGGCGTGCCGGGGGCGAGGCCGATGTAGGCGAGCGAGCGCTCCATGGCCTTGCGCCGGCCCTCGTCGGCCTCCCCGGCGGGGTCCGGCACCGTGCCGGTGATCGGCACCACGTCCTCGGGGCTGGTGCCCCAGGTGACCTGGGGGGCGATCGCGGCCGCCTCGATCGCCGTTTCGGTGTCGTAGGCGGCGCCGTCGTCGGACGGCAGGGTATTCCAATAGGCCACCGCCTGCTCCCAGGCGCCTTCTGCGGGCGCCATGGGCCGGCCCTTGAGATAGGCGAACGTGGTCTCGTCGGGGGCGATCAGACCGGCGCGGGCGCCGGCCTCGATGGACATGTTGCACACCGTCATGCGCCCCTCCATGGTGAGGTCCCGCACCGCCTTGCCCGCGTACTCGATGACGTGCCCGGTGCCCCCGGCGGTGCCGATGGCGCCGATGATGGCGAGGATCAGGTCCTTGGCGCCGACGCCGAAGGGAAGATCGCCGTCGACCGTGATGCGCATGTTCCTGGCCGGCTTCTGCACCAGGGTCTGGGTGGCCAGCACGTGCTCCACTTCCGAGGTGCCGATGCCGAACGCCAGCGCCCCGAAGGCGCCGTGGGTGGCGGTGTGGGAATCGCCGCAGACGATGGTCATGCCGGGCAGGGTGAAGCCCTGCTCCGGCCCGATGATGTGGACGATGCCCTGGCGCTCGTCGGCCATGGAGAAATAGCGGATATCGAAGTCGGCGCAGTTCTTGTCCAGGGTCTCCACCTGGATCCGCGATTCGGCGTCCTCGATGCCGCCCGAGCGGTTGGTCGTGGGCACGTTGTGGTCGGCCACGGCCAGGGTGGCGTCGGCCCGGCGCACCGTGCGCCCGGCCGTCCGCAAGCCCTCGAAGGCCTGCGGGCTGGTCACCTCGTGCACCAGATGGCGGTCGACGTACAGCAGGCAGGTGCCGTCGTCCTGCACGTCCACCAGGTGGCTTTCCCAGATCTTGTCGAAAAGTGTGCGCGGTTCACTCATCTGTTTGGCGTCGCCTCCGGCCGGCATCCCGCCCGCCGGCGAGCCGCCGGCGGATGCAGGTACTCGTACCGCCGATCGGCCCGGGAATCAATTGCCCACTGCGAAACTGTGAATGCGCGTCGATTTTAAGGTACCTTGCCGATCATGCCGTTGGATGACCGCCGGATGGTCCGCGATGGCGGACGACCGTCGGCCAAATCGCACGAAAAGAAACGCCTGTGATCGGGTGGAGGGTCATGTCTCAGTCTTTCAGGACCTGGCGTACGCCGACGCTGATCATTTTCGCCGGCTGCCTGATTGCCCTCCTCAATTTCGGGGTGCGTGCCGGCTTCGGGCTGTGGCTCGATCCCATATCGCGATCGTTCGAATGGAGCCGCGACGTGTTCTCCCTCGCCGTCGCCGTCCAGAACCTGATGTGGGGTGTGGCGCAGCCCTTTGCCGGCGCGCTGGCCGACAGATACGGCACCGGCCGGGTGCTGGCGGCGGGCGCCGTGATCTACGCCGTGGGCGTCTTTCTCATCGCCTTTTCCGGCACGCCGACGACGCTCACCCTCTCCCTCGGAGTCCTCGTCGGCCTCGGCGTCGCCGGCTCGTCCTTCGCCATCGTGCTCGCGGCCTTCGGCCGCATGGTGCCGGCGGACCGGCGGTCCCGGGCCCTCGGCCTGGGTACGGCGGCGGGTTCCATGGGCCAGTTCCTCCTCGTCCCGGCGGGCCAACTGTTCCTCGATGCCTATGGCTGGCAGGTGGCCCTGATCATCCTCAGCTTTTTCCCGCTCGCCATCGTGCCCCTGGCCACGGCCCTGGCGGGGCGCGCCGAGGCGGCGCCCGGGGAGCGTCACCAGTCCCTGGGCGCGGCGGTGCGCGAGGCCGGCGGTCACCGCGGCTATTGGCTGCTGGTCGCCGGATTCTTCGTCTGCGGCTTCCACGTGGCGTTCATCCAGACGCACCTGCCGTCTTACATCACCGACCTTGGACTGGCGCCCGAGCTGGGCGCATGGGCGCTCGCCTCCGTCGGGCTTTTCAACGTCGTCGGCGCCTACACCTCGGGCGTGCTGGGCGGCAGGTACAGCCAGAAATACCTGCTCAGCGGCCTCTACGTTCTCCGCGCGGTCGTCATCGCCCTGTTCGTCCTGTCCCCGGCCAGCGTTACCTCGGTGCTCATGTTTTCCGTCGCCATCGGCCTGCTGTGGCTGTCCACCGTGCCGCTCACCTACGGCGTGGTCGCGCGCATCTTCGGCCCCCGCTACATGGCGACCCTGTTCGGTTTCGTCTTTTTCAGCCACCAGTTGGGCGCCTCCCTCGGCGTCTGGCTGGGCGGATATCTGTTCGCGGCGACGGGTTCGTACGTGACGGTGTGGTGGATGACGGTGGCGCTCGCCCTGTTCGCGGCGCTGGTGCACCTGCCGATCGACGACCGCCAGGTCGTCAGGCCGGCGGCGGCGGGGTGACGCCGAACGGCCAAACGACTGGGCCGCGGCCGGCGGACCACCGCATTTGCATGCCGGATGGAGAGGGGTTTCGGACAGCCCGATGGCTCGCTATTACTATCGGGCGATCTGGATATCCCGCGTGCAACAGGGTGGAGGGTTCCCATGTTGAGCCCGGCAAGACGGTCCGTCGTTTTGTCCATGATCGGCGGCATGATGGCCGCCTCCTACCTGGACAGCGAAGGCTTCGTGGACCTGAGTTACGGGTTCCCGCGGGGTGGCTTCGCCGAGGGCGCACTCATCGCCATTACCGGCGCCGTGGCGGGCTACGTGGTTTTGCTGGTCTTCCGCAAGCTGCGGACTTTCGCGACCCGCGACAAGACGTAGTGTCCCACCCGGCCACACAACGGAACACGACGCCTCACGGCACCGGTATCGCCATGCGCGGATTCCGCCGACCGGCGGCAACGGCTCGCCACGCCGCCCCGTTCCCGGTAGCATCCCGGCGGACTGCCTGAGAGAGGCCGGGATGTTTATTTCGCCAGCGTTGGCCCATGGCATCGGTGGCGGCGGCTCAGCGGTGGGGCCGCTGATTCTCCTGGGGGTTGCCGTCGTCTGTGTTCTTGTCTACGTCGGCCGGAAGGCATGGCGCGGGCGCAGGCTAAGGGCACCGATGCGCCCGCCCGGCGATTGAGGCCGTCCGGAGCAGTCACACTGTCTGTGGCCTCAAACGACGAAGAGGACGGGCGGCGGTAGGCGGGCCGTCATTCGGCGTTTTCGGACGCGCCTTTCTTTTTCGCCTTCTTTTCGGATTTCACGTCAGGGGACCCGGCGTCCTTCGCTCCGCTTTTTTTCGCCTTATTCTTGCGCTCGGGCTTGGCCGGCTTGTCCGTCCCGGCGGCGGCGGCGGCATCGCTCACGCCTTTGTCCGTTTTGTCGGGCTTGACGGAGCGTCTTTCTCCCTTTT
>JADFHR010000296.1 GCA_022567015.1 Pseudomonadota bacterium | reverse complement strand
TCGCGTATGCGGCCCGTCGGAGGGCGTCGAAAAGTTTTGACGATGCGCCGCATCGCCTGCAACTTTCCTCCTGCCCGACGAGCCGCCTACGCGATCTCTATGAGTCATGATCAGCGACCCTTGGTATCAGTCCTTGCGCGGGACCTTGCGCAATAGCGGGTCCGCGATCGACGGCGGCAGGGCGCCGAGCAGCCACATGAACCAATACAGGGGCCGCGGGAAGGCGATGCGGGCCTTGTCGCGGGCCAGGCCGCGCCTGATGAGGGCGGCCGCCCTGTCCGCCGGCATGAGAAACGGCATCGGATAGGGATTGCCGGCGGTCATGGGGGTTTCGACGAATCCCGGGCAGATCACCGACACCCGCACCCCGTCGGCCGCCAGCCAGCCGCGCAGGGCCTCGCCATAGGCCTTGACCGCCGCCTTGCTGGCCGAGTAGGCGGGCGCCCCGGGCAGGCCCCTGAAGCCGGCCACCGAGCTCATCACCGCGATCTGCCCGTGTTTGCGCGCCCGCATGCGGGGGATGACGGGCAGCACCGTGTTGAGGACGCCGCCCACGTTGACGGCGAAAAGGGCGTGGGTCTGCTCCTCGTCCTCGCCCCGGCCGCCGGTGCCGGCCGAGATGCCGGCGTTGGCGATCACCAGGTCGAGGGGATGGCCGTCGTCCGTGCCCCCGACCCAGCGGGCCATGGCGGCGCGGTCGGTCACGTCGACGGTCTCGGCGGTGACCCTTGCGCCGCCGTCCCGGCAGGCCGCGGCCACCGCCTCGAGCCGCCGGCGGTCGCGGCCCGCCAGCGCCAGGAACGCGCCGGGCCGGGCATAGGCGCGGGCCAGGGCCGCTCCGATGCCGCTGGAGGCGCCGGTGATAAGGATGGCGCCGGGCTCTTTCGCGTTCATGGTTCCCCTTATACCCCTTATTGGCGGAACCGGATCGGAACGCGAACCGTTCGGCTTGTTGCCGGGTGCCGCCGGGGCTATAACGGGCCGCGCATCGAGGGTCAGCCGTGGGGGACAGGATGCCGATTTCGTCCATGACCGGTTTCGCCCGCGCCGAGGGCCACGAGGACGATTTTTCCTGGACCTGGGAGGTCAAGAGCGTCAACGGCAAGGGCCTGGACGTCCGCTGCCGGCTGCCGGCCGGGTTGGAAGGCGTGGAGCAGCCGGCCCGCGCGCGGATCGCCAAGCGCTTCCGGCGCGGCAATATCTCCCTCGCGTTGACGGTCCGGTGGAACCAGGTGCGCGGGAGTTACCGCGTCAACCGGGCCGTGCTCGACGACATTGTGTCCCTGCTGCCGGAAATCCGCGAGCGCTTTCCCGACGCCGGACCGCCGCACGTGGAAGGCCTTCTCGCCTTGCGCGGCGTCATCGAGCCGGTGGAAGACGAGCCGTCCGACGAGGCCCGCCAGGCCACCGAAACGGCCGTGCTGGCCGGGCTTGACGAGGCCCTGGAATCGTTGGCGTCCATGCGCGACCAGGAAGGGGCGCGCCTGGCCTCGGTGTTGACCACCCATCTCGACGGCATCGGCCGGCTGTGCGCGGAGGCGGAAGGCCTGGCCGCCGCCCAGCCCGACGCCATCAAGGAACGCCTGCGCGTCCAGGTCGCCGCCCTGCTCGACGCGGTCCCGGCCCTGCCCGAGGAGCGGCTTGCCCAGGAGGCGGCGCTGCTCATGGCGAAAGCCGACGTGCGCGAGGAACTGGACCGGCTCAAGGCGCACCGCGACGCGGCGCGGGACCTGATGGGCGGCGACGGCGCCATCGGCCGCAAGCTCGATTTCCTGTGCCAGGAGTTCAACCGCGAGGCCAACACCCTGTGTTCCAAATCCGTGGACCTGGCGCTGACCCGCGTCGGCATCGAGCTCAAGGCCGGCGTCGAACAACTGCGCGAGCAGGTGCAGAACATTGAATAGGTCCGACCACGGCCCCGACATCAAAAGGCGGGGCCTGATGCTGGTGCTGTCCTCGCCGTCCGGGGCCGGCAAGACGACCATCGCGCGGCGGCTTCTCGAGCGCGAAAACGCCCTGACCATGTCGGTTTCGGCCACCACCCGGCCGCCGCGTCCGGGCGAGATCGACGGCACGGACTACCGCTTCGTCGACGAAGCGGCGTTCGAGCGCATGGTCGGCGCCGGCGAGTTCCTGGAACACGCCCGGGTCTTCGACAACCGCTACGGCACGCCGCGCCAACCGGTGGAGGCGGCCCTCGCCGCCGGCCGGGACGTGCTTTTCGATGTGGACTGGCAGGGTACCCAGCAACTGTCGGCGAACGCCCGCGCCGACGTGGTCAGCGTCTTCATCCTTCCGCCGTCCACCGCCGAGCTGGAAAAGCGCCTGCGCGAACGCGCCCAGGACAGCGCCGAGGTGGTGCGCGCCCGCATGTCCCGGGCGTCGTCCGAGATGAGCCATTGGGCCGAATACGACTACATCGTCGTCAACCGCGACATCGACGACAGCGTCGCCAGGGTC
>JADFHR010000122.1 GCA_022567015.1 Pseudomonadota bacterium | reverse complement strand
TTGCCGCACCCCGGCTTTGGGCGTAAGGTGCGCGCCTTCCCGGCCGGCGATGGGGCGTAGCCAAGCGGCAAGGCAACGGGTTTTGGTCCCGTGATCGCAGGTTCGAATCCTGCCGCCCCAGCCAGCCTCAACGATGGAACCGGCAGCGGCAACGGCGGCATGGTTCCCCTCGCTCGCGCACAGGTTCTCCTCACGTCCATCCGCGGAGGGCAACGGCCTGGGGCCTCGGGGTGGACCTGTGGTTGAGGTAGAGGGGTGCCGACCGGCGGGCAGCCGGTCACTGCGGTTGGGATGGTGGGGTTACTGCGCGGGTGGCCTCACGGTTGTCCCGTCATCGAGGGTAGCCGTCGTTCCCTACTTCTTCGGCCTCCACTCCCGCGCCAGCTTCTCGGATTCGGCTATCTGCGCGGGAGTCATGCGCGCGGCAACAAGGTCGCGGCTCTTGACCGCTTTATCGCGGTCCTTGCCGCGGGGGAATCTAGAAGCGGCAAGGTTAAACCACATATGGGCTTGGGTGTAGTCCTGGGGAACGCCTAGGCCGTGGTTGTGCATGACGCCGAGATTGCTTTGAGCAGTGGCGTGCCCCTGATTTGCGGCCTTCCGATACCATCGCATCGCCTCAGCGTAGTCCTGTGGCGCGCCTTGGCCGTTGCCGTACAGGAAGCCGAGATTGCTTTGAGCGTTGGCGTAGCCCTGATTTGCGGCCTTCCGATACCATCGCATCGCCTCAGCGTAGTCCTGGGGGACGCCTAGGCCGTGGTCGTACATGACGCCGAGGTTGTTTTGAGCTTCGGCGTAGCCCTGCTTTGCGGCCTTCCGATACCATCGCATCGCCTTGGCGTAGTCCTGTGGCACGCCTCGGCCCTTGTCGTACATGTGGCCGAGGTTGAACTGGGCTATGGCGTAGCCCTGCTTCGCGGCCTTCCGATTCCATCGCCTCGCCTCAGCGTAGTCCTGGGGGACGCCTTGGCCGTTGTAGTACATGCGGCCGAGGTTGCTTTCAGCTCCAGCGTGGCCCTGCTCGGCGGCCTTGCGATACCATTGCAGGGCCTTGGCGTAGTCCTGGGGGACGCCTTGGCCGTTGTAGTACATGAGGCCGAGGTTCAACTCGGCTTTGGCGTAGCCCTGCTTTGCGGCCTTCCGATACCATCGCGTCGCCTCAGCGTAGTCCTGGGGGACGCCTAGGCCGTTGTGGTACGTGATGCCGAGGTTGAACTGGGCTTCGGCGTAGCCTTGCTTCGCGGCCTTCCGATACCATCGCGTCGCCTCAGCGTAGTCCTGGGGGACGCCTAGGCCGTTGCCGTACATGACGCCGAGATTGTTTTGACCGTTGGCGTACCCCTGCTTTGCGGCCTTGCGATACCATCGCATCGCCTCAGCGTAGTCCTGGGGGACGCCTTCGCCGTTTTTGTACATGACGCCGAGGTTGCTTTGAGCATTGGCGTCCCCCTGTTCAGCCAAAGGACGCCACTCACGAAAAGCCGTCGCATTGTCGCCGCGCTGATAGGCTGCCACACCCTCATCCCAACCAGCCCAAGCCGGGGCCGTCAGACCCAACGTGAACCCGGCGCACAGCGCCGCGATGAGCGCGAGGCCCGCGAATCTGGCTTTTAGTGTGGTCATGGACTTCCTCCCCGGGGAGGGTGCTCACAAGTATACCACTAGTAGTACTGTATACCAATCACACTCGCGCCCGGCGTTTCGCGGGCGACATTCGAGCGGCCTCCCGCCCCTCAGTCCTCCGCCACCTCGATCCGCCGGGGCGCGCCCCCTTCCACGAACCTCTCCCACATCCTTTGGTACGTCCTTTCCAGGTTCCCGACGAACCGGGGGGTGTCGAACAGGGGGGCGCTCAGGCGGTTTTCGGCGAGCCGGTCGCGCAGTTGGCGCAGCCTGTCCGGGTCCCGCGAAAGCTCCCCCGCCAGGGCGGCGTATGCGTCCACGCTGCCGGTGACGAGCTCGGGCAGGCCGACGGCGTTAAGAATGCTCGCCGACACCCGGGAGGCGAAGTGGCCGCCCTCGATCGTGATCACCGGCACGCCGGCCCACAGGGCGTCGCTGGTCGTCGTGTGGCCGTTGCAGACCCGGGTGTCCAGGGCCAAGTCGGCGAGCCCAAGGCGCGCCAGGTGCCGGTCCTTGGGCAGTCCGCCGGCGAAGACCAGCCTGTCGGCGGCGATACCGCGCACCGCGGCCTCCCTTCTCAGGTTGCCCTCGGCCAGGTCGTTGCCGCGCATCAGCCACAGCACGCTGTCCGGGGTCCCCGCGAGCAGGTCCATCCACACGCCGAACATTGCGGGCTCGATCTTGTAGTTCTTGTTGAAGGAGCAGAAGACGAAGGCGTCCCCGGGCAGGCCGCAGCCGGCGCGGGTGACCCGGTCGCCGGCGATCGCCTGGGTGCGGTCGTTGACCTGATAGCAATGGGGCAGATAGGCGAAGGCCTCGCTGTAGAACGCCGCGTGGTCCTCGGGGCTCACGATCCTATCGGTGAGGATGTAATCGATGAAACCGGCGCCGGTGGTGCCGGGGAAGCCCAGGTACGTGGCGACCACGGGCGCCGGGCGCAACGCGCAGATCTCCAGCCGGTTGCCTTCCGTGTGGCCCTTCAGGTCGATCAGGATATCCACGTGATCGTCGTAAATACGCCGGGCCGCCTGCCCGGGGTCCATGTCCCGGATGTCGACGAACGAATCGCATTCCCCTTGCAGGCGTTTGCGGTAGGCGCTGCCGTCGTCCCTGCCGTGGGAGTACGCGATGACCCGGAACGCGTCCCTGTCATGGAGCGCGAAAAGGCCGCCCATCAGATGGGCGGTCGGGTGGTCGTGGAAATCGCCGGACAGGTAGCCGAGGGTGATGCGCGGGCCACGCGCGCGCCTGTCCTCCATGGGAAAATCCATTCCCAGGCGGGCCATGGCCCCGGCGATGTCGTCGCTGGCCGCCCTGGCGACACGAAGGTTCGCCGCCGGATCGGCGCAGCGGACGACATTGGCGAACGGGGTTTCGCCCGGCCTCCCGCCCCGCTCGATGGCGGCGTCCGTCATCCGGTCCGCCTGCGGCTCCAGGGCGGCGAACTCCTCCCACGCGCACGCCTGCTGGTACTGGTGGAGCAGGGCCGCGGCCGCCGTGTCGTAGTCCGGCCTGAGGGCGAGGGCGCGCCGGTAGTGGCCGATCGCCTCGCCGACGTCGCCCTCGACGGCGAGGGCGTTGCCCAGGTTGTTGTGGGCTTCCGCCAGTCGGGGATCGATCTCGATGGCGCGCCTGTAGGCGGCGATCGCCGCGTCCAGGTGCCCCTGGTCCTTGAGCACCGCGCCAAGGCCGTTGTGGGCGTCGGCCGCGTCGGGATCGATGCGGAGGGCGCGCCGGTAGCAAACCACCGCCGCGTGCGGCTTTCCCAGTTTCTTGTAGACATTGCCGAGGCCGGTGTGGCCTTGCGCCAGGCTGGGGTCGATGTCGATGGCGCGCCGGTAGCACGCCGCCGCCCCGTCCCAGTCGCCCTGGTCGGCAAGGGTTACGCCGAGGTTGTGGTGCACGTCGGCGGCATCGGGCTCGATGTCCAGGGCGCGGCGATAGCAGGCGATGGCCTGGTCCGCCGTGCCCTGTCCGCGCAGCGCGTTCGCCAGGTTGAAGTGCCCGTCGGCGGAGCCGGGATCGGCCTCGACGGCTTGGCGGTAACAGCCGGCGGCCTCGTCCGTCCGGCCAAGCGCCATGTACGCGCTGCCCAGGTTGTTGAGGAACTGGGCGTTGTCCGGCCGGTGCCGGAGCGCCGCGCCGATGAGCTCGGCCGCGCGCTCGTGCCGGCCCGTCTGATGGGCGAGGACGCCGAGAAGATGAAGGGCGTCCGCATGGTCCGGGCGGGCGCGCAGGATCCGCCCGTACCCGGCTTCGGCCTCGGCAAGCCGCCCCGCCCGGTGGTGCTGGCGCGCCGCCGCCAGGGCGGCATCCGTGTCGCCTTCGGCGCCCGCCGGGGACCGGTCCGGGTCTTGCGCTGGTTCGTCCCCGTTCATGGCGCGTGTCCTCGTCCGGCGCGGCGGGTGGTTTCTTATCAGGATGACAGAGCGTACCCGGAATTTGCCCTTCCCGGTACCGGGCGGGCACGGGCTACCCCCGGGGAGCCACCGGGGGGTGTCCCCCCGGCCATTGGATATGCGGGGGGCCGCGACCCCCGCTGTGTTCTGAACTTCCGGGAATTCCGCGCCGGGGGGAATGGAGCGGGCGAGGGGAATCGAACCCCTGTCTAAAGCTTGGGAAGCTTTCGTTCTGCCGTTGAACTACGCCCGCGCCCGGTGAGGGGTAAAAGTGTATAGGCGATCGGGGTCCGCGGCGCAAGAAAACGCCGCCCCCGCGCCCGTGCGCACGAGATTGTTATTTGGCTTGCCGTATCTCCGCCGTAAGATCAAATGGATAGGCACCAGAACCGGCAAGGGGAGGACCATGCCCGAGGCACACCTGGCCCAGCGGCCGCTGCTCGATCCCGACAAGTTCCAGGATCCCGACGTCACCGCGAAAGGGGAAAAGCGCGCGGTCGTGGCGCTGACGCGGCTGAAGACCCTGTGGTTCAACACGGGCAGTCTGTGCAACATCACGTGCCACAACTGCTACATGGATTCGAGCCCGGTCAACAACCGCCTGGCCTACATCACGGCCGCCGAGGTCGCCCAGTACCTGGACGAGGTCGAGCGCGAGGGCCTGCCCGTCGAGGAAATCGCCTTCACCGGCGGCGAGCCGTTCATGAACCGGGACCTCCCGGCCATGCTGGAGGAGTCCCTTTCGCGCGGCTACCGGGTCCTGGTCCTGACCAACGCCATGCAGCCCCTGTGGAACAAGCGCGCCCACCTTCTTGCCATCAAGGAACGCCACGGCGGGTCCCTGACCCTGCGCGTGTCCATCGACCATCACACCCGCGAAAAACACGAGGCCATCCGCGGCGCCCTCACCTGGGACCCCATGCTCAAGGGCTTGAAGTGGCTGGCCGGGAACGGTTTCACCCTGGCCGTGGCCGGGCGCGCCTGCTGGGGGGAATCCGACGCCGACGCGCGGCGCGGGTATTGCGCCCTGTTCGCCGAGCACGGCATCCCGGTGGATGCGCGGGATTCGGCGGTACTGGTCATTTTCCCGGAGATGGACGAACGCCGGGACGTGCCCGAGATCACGGTGTCGTGCTGGGAGATCCTGGGCGTGGCGCCGGAAACCATCATGTGCGCCACCTCGCGCATGGTCCTCAAGCGCAAGGGCGCCGAGCGGCCGGTGGTCGTGCCCTGCACCCTGCTGCCCTACGACCCCCAGTTCGAGCTCGGCAACGACCTGGCGGATTCGGCGACGACGGTGAAGCTCAACCATCCCCACTGCGCCACCTTCTGCGTGCTCGGCGGCGCCTCGTGCACGGCCGGATGACATCATCGGTGGCGAGGGGCGGCGCCATGTCCGTCAGGAACGCCGTCAAGTCGCTGCTCCTGCCCCGCGGCGCGGCGTTCCGCCGGCTGCCCCTCGGCGTCGCCGCCGGCGTCACCATGAAGATCGACTTCGCCCACCAGACGACCCTGTACCTGGGCCTGTACGAAGTCGAGCTCAGCCCCCATGTGCGCCGGTTGGTAAGCCCCGGCTCAAGGTGCTTCGACGTCGGCGCCGACGTCGGCTATTACACCTTGTTGCTGGCCAGGCGGTCGGGCCGGCCCGTCGTCGCCTTCGAGAGCGCCGCCTCCGCGGCCCGGTGCCTGCGCGACAACATCGCCCGCAACGCCTGCGAGGTCGAGGTCTACACGGTCTCCGTCGGCGACCGGGACGGCGATGGTTCCATGACCCTGGACAGGGCGGCGGCGGAGACCTTCGTTCCCGACCTCATCAAGATGGACATCGAGGGCGGCGAGGTAGCGGCCCTGGAGGGCGCCGCCGGCATTCTCGGCCGGCGCCGGCCGCACCTCATCGTCGAGGTCCACGGCCGCCGCATCGAGGACCGGTGCACCGAGATCCTCCGCCGCCACGGCTACGCGCCGGTGGTCGTCGAGCGCCGCCGCTGGCTCGCCGAAACCCGTCCCGCCGGGCACAACCGGTGGCTGGTCTGCGAAGGCCGGGCGCCGTGAGTCCGGGCCAGCCACCCGGGGCGGCGGAACGCGACCTGGGCGCCTTCGCGCAGCCGATCTTTGTCTTCGGCGGCCCGTGCAGCAACCTGGAAGCCACCACCGCCGTGCTCGCCGAGGCCCGGCGCCGGGGCTTTCCGCCGGCGCGCATACTCTGCACCGGCGACGTGGTCGCCTACTGCGCCGACGCCCAAGCCACCGTCGATGCGGTGCGCGCCGCCGGCGTCCACGTGGTCATGGGCAACTGCGAGGAATCCCTTGGCTTCGACAAGGACGATTGCGGGTGCGGGTTTCCCCAGGGCAGCACCTGCGACCTGCTTGCCGGGCAATGGTTCGCCCACGCCCGGGCCACCCTGGATGACGGGGCCAGGGCCTGGATGCGCGCCCTTCCCCGGCGCCTGCGGTTGACCATGAACGGGCGCCGGCTCGCCGTCATCCACGGCGGCGGCGGCGACATCGCGCGCTACGTCTTCGCCTCCACCCCGGCCGCGGACAAGGCGGCCGAGCTCGACCGGCTGGACGCCGACGGCGTCATCGGCGGCCACGCGGGCCTGCCGTTCACCGATCTCGTCGAGGACCGCCTGTGGCACAACGCCGGCAGCGTCGGCCTGCCCGCCAACGACGGCACGCCGAGGGCGTGGTTCTCGGTCCTGGCGCCCGACGGAGGCGGCATCGCCATCACCCACCATCCCCTGGACTACGACCACGCCCGGGCGGCCGCCAAGATGCGCGCCGCCGGCCTGCCCGCGGCCTACGCGCGGACCCTGGAGGACGGCCTGTGGCCGGACATGCGCGTGCTGCCCGAAGCCGAACGCCGGCTTCGCGCCCGGCCGCTGACGCCCGGGGCGGTCCATTGGTCCGCGGGCGAACGGCGCGCCGCCCGGTGACGGGTGCGCTTCGCCCTTGCCGCGCCCCGGTTTTCGCGCCTATCATCGAAAGCGTATGGAAAGGGGGATATGCCATGGGCGCCCTTGCCGTCGCCATGGGGGATTGCGTATCGGACAAGGCCCGGCGTGCACAGGGCATACTTCCGGTCAATCTGGACAAATCAGCCATGGCGCCTAAATTATTAGGGTAGAGCAAAGGCCACGGTTGCCCCGTACGTTCTCGCAAACGGAACACTGGAGGAGCGGTGGGACGGGAGTTTGGAGAAGAGTCGGGCACATACGCCCGGACCACGCGGTCGATCACCGTCACGGTGGAGCCATTTTACCTGGACGAACAGTCGTCGCCGGAGGAAAACCATTTCGTCTGGGCCTACCACGTGCGCATCCAGAACCACGGCGAACAGACCGTCCAGCTGCTGACCCGCTTTTGGCGCATCACCGATTCCCTGGGTAATGTGCAGGAGGTGCGCGGCGACGGCGTCGTCGGCGAACAGCCGATCCTCAACCCGGGCGACAGCTTCGAATACACCAGCGGCACGCCGCTTCCGACGCCGTCGGGGATCATGGTCGGCGCCTATCAGATGCTGGCCCAGAGCGGTGAGAGGTTCGACGTCGACGTGCCGGCGTTTTCCCTGGACAGCCCCTACCAGGCCGTACAAATCCACTGATACCTGAAGCCGGACCGCCCCCTGCCCGGCCCCCCGGTCGCGGACGGCACCGGCGGCTTGCGCCGCCGGCCGCGGACACCATATTTTCTGTTTCCCATATAACACTGTGAGGCTTGGCCAAGGCCAACCCCCGCATCCGGCAGCGAGCATGTCCAAAACCGTATCCTTCGGCGACCTGGTCCAGCCCTTCCGCATCGAGGCCCTCGGCCTGCGCGGCCAGCTGGTGCGCCTGGGTCCGGCCCTGGAGGCGATCCTCGGCCCCCACGGCTATCCGGTGCGGGTGGCCGGGATGGTGGCCGAGACCCTGGCCCTGGCGGCGGTGCTCGCCAACGCCCTGCGCTTCGACGGCATCTTCACCCTGCAGGCCCAGGGCGACGGCCCCCTGGGCATGGTCGTCGCCGACGTCACCAACAAGGGGGACATGCGCAGCTACGCCCGCTTCGACGCGGAGCGCATCGATGCGGCCCGGGGCGGCGCCGGCGGCGCGGTGCCGAGCCTGCTCGGGGCCGGCCACCTGTCGTTCACCGTCGACCAGGGGCCGGACGGCGAACGCTACCAGGGCATATGCGCCCTGGAAGGCGCCAGCCTGGCCGACTGCGCGCATCATTACTTTCGCCAGTCCGGCGAGCTGGAGACCGCCATCATGCTCGCCAACACCGTAGCCGGGGGGACGAACGGCGCCGGCGGGCGCGCCGGCAACGGGGGCGGCGGCAACGGCGCCGACCTGCCTTCGCCGAAGCGAAGCTCCGGCTTCGCGCAGGCAGGCGGGGCGCGGGCGGCGGCCCTGATGATCCAGCGCCTGGCGTCGGCGGACGGGGCGGACGGGGACGAGGCGCCGGCGGACGAGGACTGGCGCCGCGCCGTCATCCTGATGAGCAGCGCCACGGCCGGCGAACTGCTGGACCCGGCGGTCACCCCGGACCAGCTTCTCTACCGGCTTTTCCACGAGGACGGGGTCCGGGTCTTCCGCACCCGGCCCCTGCGCCACGCCTGCCGGTGTTCCCGCGACAAGGTGGCGACGACCCTGCGCGCCTTTCCCCAGGCCGAGATCGAGGCCATGGCCGAAGACGGCGCCGTCACCGTCACCTGCGAGTTCTGCAAGGCCGATTACCGGTTCGACGAAGCGGCGCTGGGCGCGCTGTACGCCGCCGGGTAAGCGGCCGCGCCGGCGCGTCCCGCCCGCTCCTGGGCCGAAGGCCCCACCCCGGTAAAAGAAGATCCACCACAGGGCCCACAGAGGCATTCACCGAGATGCCTCGATGCGGCGCATGGCGCCGCTTTTGATTTCCTCTGTGTCTCTTTCTCTATGCTCTCTGTGTTCCTCGGTGCTCTCTGTGTTCTCAGTCGTCTAATTCCGGCTCTCCGGTCAATCCCTTGCGGACCGTTCGTGGTTCAATAAAGCCTTCGCGCTGTACGCCGACGGCGCTGCCGCCCCTTGATGCGGCCCGGCGGCGCGTGCCAATATGCGCGGGCCATGATCCGGCGGTATTTTGTATCTCTTCTTGTGGTGTTCCTGGCGGCCTGCGAAACCCCGGTGGTGACGCAGACCCTGCCCGAGCTCACCTATGGGCACCTTTCGACGTTCACCCTCGACGTGGCCGCCATCAACGTGAAGGCCGAGTACGTCCCGCCCATGAAGGCGCCCAACGTCGACCACCTGTTCCCCACCCCGCCCGGCAAGGCGCTCCGGCGCTGGGCGGCGGACCGGCTCAGGGCGGGGGGCCGGCGGGGCAGCGCGCGCTTCCTCATCCTCGACGCCCAGGTGACGGAGACGCCCCTGAAACTCGACAAGAGCTTCACCGGCGCCTTCACCAAGCAGCAGTCCCGGCGCTACGACGCCACCGTCGAGGTATCCCTCGAGATCCTGGACGACAAGGGGTTCCGCAGGGGCTTCGCCAACGCCCGGGTCTCGCGCTCGCGCACCCTGCGCGAGGACGCCTCCATCAACGACCGCGAACGCATGTGGTTCGACCTCATCGAGGCCCTCATGCGGGACTTCAACGCCGAGCTGGAAAAGAACATCCGGCAGTAT
>JADFHR010000121.1 GCA_022567015.1 Pseudomonadota bacterium | reverse complement strand
GCCGTTGCGGTCGCGTATGCGGCCCGTCGGAGGGCGTCGAAAAGTTTTGACGATGCACCGCATCGCCTGCAACTTTCCTCCTGCCCGACGAGCCGCCTACGCGATCTCTATGAGTCATGATCAGCGCTCCTTGGTATTACCCCCGGTCCTGCCGGGACGGCGGCTCCGCCTGCCCCTCCCGCTCCCCGACGCCGAGCCGCCGCGCCAGCAGGCGGAAGGCGATGGGGGCGCACGCCACCAGGAACAGGATGCGGACGATGTGGTGGGTGGCGACGAAGGCGGTGTCGATGCCCATGGACAGGCTGATCAGGCTCATCTCGGCCAGGCCGCCCGGCGCGAAGGCGAGCACCAGGGCCGGGAATGGAAGGCCCGTGGTCTTGGCAAGCGCCAGCGCTGAGACCAGCGCGGCGCCCATCATGAACACCGTCGATGCCGCCCCCGTCACCAGGACGTCGAGGATCCGGCGCACGGGGATGCCGGCGAACCGGCAGCCGACGGCGGTGCCGATCACCACCTGGGCGACGGCCACCGCCTCGGCCGGCGGCTGCGCCGCGGTGAAACCGCTCACGTGCACCAGCGCGCTCAGGATCATCGGGCCGATGAGGCTGTGGGCGGGAATGCGCGCCCGCTTCGCCGCCCAGTAGCCGACGACGGCGCACAGGCCCAGAACGCCCGCGTCCACGGCCGTCATCTCCGCTCCGGACGCGGCCGCCCCCGCGCCGCCCGGTTGATACCCGTGGAAAAGCTGGAACCAAAAGGGGATGACCAGCACCGTCATCAGCAGGCGCATGCTGTGCATGAGCGAAATCGTGCGCTCGTCGCCGCCCAGGGCGCCGCCGGTGAGGACCATGATGACCAAGCCCCCCGGGGTTGCCGAAAAGAACGCGGTGATGGGTCCGAAACCCGCATAGCGGTGCAGGACCAAGCCGATGCTGACGGCCACGGCGGCGACGAAGAGCACCAGGCTGGTAAGGCTGATCACCCATTGCCCGAGCCGATCCAGGACCTCCGGGGTGAAGGTGCTGCCCAGCATGAGGCCGAGCACCGTGACCATGACCTCGCGCAGGCGCTCTGGTCCGCGCAGGGGCGCGCCGGCGAGCGCGGCGACCGTGGTGAAGCACATGGCGCCGATCATCCACGCCAAGGGCAGGCCCAGAAGATTGAACAAGGCGCCGCCCACGGCGCCCAGGCCCAGGGTCAGCATCGCCGGTCCGGCGAACGCCCCGGAGAAGGCCGAAGGACTCCTCACGCGCCCGGCTTCGCGCTCACGGCAGGAACTGTTCCCTGACGATGCGTTCCTCCAGGTTGTGCTCGGGGTCGAACAGCAGGGTCGGCGCCAGGCTGCGGTCCTCCCGCACCACCACCCGGACGACGCGGCGCACCTCGGTGTAGTCGGCCACGGCGCTGACCGGGCGGGTGTCCGCGTCGAGGACATGGAAGATGACGGTGGCGTCATGGGGCAGCAGGGCGCCGCGCCACAGGCGGGGGCGGAAGGCGTTGATGGTGGTCAGCGCCAACACGCCGGCCCCCAGCGGCACGATGGGGCCGTGGGCCGAGCGGTTGTATGCCGTGCTGCCCGCCGGGGTGGCCACCAGCGCGCCGTCGCAGATCACTTCCTCCAGCCGCACCACGCCGTCGACCTGGATGCGCAGCTTGGCGGCAAGGCGGCTCTGGCGCAACAGGGACACCTCGTTGATGGCAAGGGCCTGATGCTCCTTGCCCCGGTGGTCGATGGCGGTCATCCGCAACGGATTCAGTTCGACGGGATCGGCCCTGGCCAGGCGTTCGGGCAGGCCGTCTTCGTCATAGGCGTTCATGAGGAACCCGACGGAGCCGCGGTTCATGCCGTAGATGGGGACGTCCCGATCCATGAAGCGGTGCAGGGTCCTCAACATGAAGCCATCGCCGCCGAGGGCGACGACCACGTCGGCCCGCTTCGGCGGCACGTGGTCGTAGCGTGCCTTCAGGCGCTTCTCCGCCTCCCGGGCCTCGGGCTGGCGGGCGGCGACGAAGGCGATGGATTTGAACATCATGGCCGTGGATTTTCCGCCGGTGGATGGAATCGGTGTCGAGTATAGCCAAGCCCGGCGCCGGCGCCACCCGCGGATGCGGTGACGGCGCGCGCGCGGGCTCACGAACGGCGGGCGGCGACGATCATCCAGGCGGCGAGCAGGCTGGAAACGATGGCCGCGGGCAGGGAAACGAAAACGGGGATCACGCCGCCACCGACGACGATTTCGGTGGCCAGGAAAAAGCGGATTGTATGGGCGAGCGCGACCATGGCGAAGACGGCACCCGCCGTATAAAGCGCCGGTTTGTGCATGACGGCCTCCTTGCCCGGTACCTTTCATCCTAACCTCCGCGCCGCCTTGCGTCGCCGCCGTTCCCGCCGCAACCCGAGCGCCCGCCGGCGCTTCTTTTCATCGGGCCTGTCGGGTCTGCCAAGCCGCCCCCTCAGTTATCCCCGGGTTCCACAGGGGTGTGGATCGAATTGGGGTTTTGGCGACGAAATTTGTTTGCTACCGTCCGCGTCGAGTTCAGAGTGTTCGTTGGTTCGCCAGTGGAGGTTTTGGACTCCAATTCGAAATTTCCCAGGGGCCCGCAAGGGTTTTTAAGAGGTTTTGAGTTGGGAGCGGCCCGGCCGAGCAATCGGACGGGCCGCTTCATTTTGGTCTACGGGTTGCCGATGTACCGTGGGTTAAGTGGGGGCTTGCGCCGCGACCAGAAGGACTTCACGTCCAAAGAATCTCGACACCGTAAGGCTCCAATCTCCGGTCATGGGTGACCAGGGTCAGGCCTTCGAGCTCGGCCTGGGCGACGAGCATGCGGCCTACAGGTTCACGGGCAACGGTTGGTCGAAATCGTCCGCAATCCAGACCTGACCTTTCCAAATGCCCGGTCGCCGGGGCCGGTCGTCGGGGTGGAACGGCACCAGCCTGGCCCGTGGCCGGCCGGCCTTGGTAATCACGATCTCTTCGCCTGCGGCGGCCTGTTCCACGAGACGGGACAGGTGGTTCCTAGCGTCGTATAGATTGACCGTTTTCATCACGGCGGCCCGATTGGTCAAGGGTGACCAATATTAACACGCATGGCGGGATCGGTCGATTTGATCAGGCCGGGAGGAGAATCGTGGCGACCGTCCGTCACCCTCCCGTCACGCTCATGTGGCGGGCGACGGCGGGCCGGTTGTGGTCGCGGTCGATGATGAAGTCGTGGCCCTTGGGCTTGCGCGCGATGGCCTCGTCGATGGCGGCGTCCAGAAGGTGGTCGCTTTCGCTGGCGCGCAAGGCGGCGCGCAGGTCCGCCGCGTCGTCCTGGCCCAGGCACATATACAGGGTGCCCGTACAGGTCAGGCGCACCCGGTTGCAGCTTTCACAGAAATTGTGGGTGAGCGGCGTGATGAAGCCGATGCGCCGGCCCGTTTCGGCGACGTCCACGTAGCGCGCCGGGCCGCCGGTCTTGTAGTCGGTGTCGCGCAGGGTCCAGCGTTCGGCGAGTTGCCGGCGGACGACGGGCATGGGCAGGTAGCGGTCCGTGCGGTCCTCGTCGATCTCGCCCATGGGCATGGTCTCGATGAAGGTGAGGTCGAAGCCTTCGTCCCCGCACCACGCCACCAGGTCGTGGAATTCGTCGTCGTTGACGCCCTTGAGGGCCACCGTGTTGATCTTGATGGCGAGCCCCGCGTCCTTGGCCGCCGCCAGGCCTTCCATCACCGTGTCCAGCCGGCCGCGGCGGGTGATCGCCGCGAACTTGCCCGCGTCCAGCGAATCAATGGAGACGTTGATGCGCGTGACGCCGTAACCCGCCAGCTCGTGGGCGTAGCGGGAAAGCTGGCTGCCGTTGCTGGTCAGCGTCAGGTCGTCCAGGGTCCCGGCCTTCAAATGGCGGCTCAGGGAGCGGAACAGGCTCATGATGTTGCGCCGGACCAACGGCTCGCCGCCGGTGAGGCGGAGCCGGCGTACCCCCTTGCGGACGAAGGCGCTGCACATGCGGTCCAGCTCCTCCAGGGTCAGCAGCTCCGCCTTGGGCAGGAACGTCATGTCCTCGCACATGCAGTAGATGCAGCGGAAATCGCAGCGGTCCGTCACCGATACCCGCAGATAGGTGATTGTCCGTCCAAAAGGATCGATCATGGTGTGGCCGGCCCCTCCCTGGTGGCTACGCCCTTTATGACCCGGCGTTATGCTCAGCCATATATAACGGTGTCCCACCATACCGGCCCGCGGTGCAAGTGTCGCCCATAAATTTCGTGGGGATACCGGGGGGGCCTTCGTGAAATTTCCGGCTCAGGTCTCGGATTTCTTGTCCGCCTCCATGCCGGCCATGGCTTCGGCGGCTTTTTTCCGCAACTCCTCGCGTTCGCGCAGATAGTCGTCGGTGGTGCGGGTCAGGGGCCGCGGGGGCCCGGCCATGGGAAGTTTTTCCTCCGCCTGGACGAGGATGCGGCAGTCGTCGCACATCTTGATGAGGTCGAGCCGTCCTTCGTCCTGGTACATGGAGTGGCCGGCCAGCTTTTCGACCATGCGTTCGATGGAGGGGCGCGAGCCGAACGGCTTGCCGCAGCGGATGCAGGCAAAGGGCTCCTCCTCCTTCACCGTCTGATGGGTGCGCGCCGCTTCGGTGAAGCTGAGGCGGGGCAGCAGGCTGATGACGCCTTCCGGACAGGTGACCTTGCACAGGCCGCACTGCACGCAAGCCGACTCGCGGAAACTGAGCTGCGGTTTGTCCTGGTTGTCCATCAACGCCCCGGTCGGGCAGACGCCGACGCAGGCGAGGCAGATGGTGCAGCCCTCGACGCGGACCTCGACGGTGCCGAAGGGGGCGCCGGCGGGAAGCGCGATCACGTCGACCGGCGCCGGCGCGTTCTCGTGCAGGCGGTCGAGCGCCAGCTCCATGAGGGAGCGCTTCTTTCCCATGGGCAGGAAGTCGCCGCGTGCCATGGCGGGCAGGGGCTCGAGGGCGTAGAGCCAGCCCTCCACGGCGGTGGGGTCCGACTGATCGACGATGGCGACCCGGCCCTCGCCGTAGCCGAGCCCTTTGAGGATGGTGTCGGTCAGTTCCACCTGCCGCTTCAGTCCCACCGCCTCGTCCTCCTTTTCGGGGGGCAGCAGCAGCACCGTGCGCGCCGCGCCGTAGGATGCCGCGGCGAGCAGGGCATCGAGGCCTATCTGGGTCACCTGGTTGACGGCGAACGGGATCACGTTGGCGGGCAGGCCGCGGCCCGAACGGGCGATGATGTCGATCATGTCCTCGCCGAACCCGATGTCGTGGACCAGCAGGACCGCATCCTTTCCCCCGGCGTCCGCGTAGGTGCCGAGCACGGTGCGCAGACGCTGGAACAAGGCGTCGCCGGCGGGCAGGGCGAAGGTGGCGGCGCCGGTCGGGCAGACGCTGGCGCACGCCCCGCAGCCGGCGCAGACGAAGGCGTCGATGGCCACGTGGTCGCCGTCCGGCGTGATCGCCCCGGTCGGGCACACGTCCAGGCAGTTAGTGCAGCCGACCGTGTTGTTGCGGGAATGGGCGCACAGATCGGCCGTGAAAGTCACGTACCGCGGCTTCTCGAACTCGCCCACCATGTCGGTAAGATCGAACAGGGCCTTTTGCACCAGGGCCGGGTTGGCGGGATCCGGGTTGAAGTAGCCATCGCGCTTTTCCGGCGCCGGGAACAGGGGCGTGGCGCCGCGCAGATCGAGAATCAGGTCGCAGACCGAGGTGCCGGTCTGCCCGTCGTCGGCAAACGTAAGCGCTCCGCGCGACGAGGGCGCGGCGGGCGCGAACCGCTCCACCGTCACCTGGAAGGCGCCAAGGTGGCCCGTCGCCTCCTTGACCGCGCCCGTGAACACGGGCACGTCCATGAGCCTCGGCGGCGTCACCTCGCCGGCGTCCGTCAACAGCACCGTCACGTCCATGCGCCCGGCCACCTGCTTGGCCGCCGCGATGGCGTCTTCGCCGCGGCCGATGACCAGCAGGACCCCTTCCGAGGTCATGGTGACGGACGTCGTCGACGGGATGTCCAGGGCCGCCTCGGCCAGCAGCGCCGCCATCTTGGGCAGGGCCTTGGCGCCGTGGTCGGACCAGCCGGCCCGTTCGCGGATGTTGACGAAGTGGGCGTCGGGCGCGTCCTCCATCTTCTCCAGGGTCTCCAGGAAAAGGGGCGCTTCCTGGGTGCAGGCGACCAACAGGGGCGTGCCCTTCCCGGCCACGCGCTGGAACTCCTCCACCTGCGCCCGGCAAAGCTGGCTGTTTATGGTCAGGTCCTTGGCCCCGCACGCCTTGGCCAGGGCCTTGCCGTCCACGTCCATGGTGCCTTCGCAGTCGCAGACGAGTACTTCCTTGCCGTTCAGTTCCATCGGTAGTGGGACCTCCCGCGTATTTTTGCCGGCGCCTCGCCGCGCCTTTTCGTTGCCGTCCCTAATACATGCCGTCCCTACACATGGGCAGGCACAGGGGCTTTGTCCCGTTTTTCGTACACCGGTTCAATGGCCCATGGAGACGGGTGGAAAAATATACAGTATAATGCAGAAAAATACAGGATCGGGGGACGCGGTCTTGGGCGACCTCATGAACACACGCGAGGTGGCCGAATACCTGCGCATCAAGGAGCGCAAGGTCTATGCCCTGGTGCGCGAAAAGCGCATCCCTTGTACCCGGGTCACCGGCAAGTGGCTGTTTCCCAGGCACCTCATCGACCTGTGGGTGGCCCAGGGCACCCGGTTTCCGAACCTGCGCCAGGCCGTGGCCGCGCCGCCGGTGGTGGTCGGCAGCCACGACCCGCTGCTCGAGTGGTGCCTCAGGGAATCCGGGTGCGAGCTGGCCATGATGTCGGGCGGCAGCCTGGACGGCCTCAAGCGCCTGACCGCCGGCGACGCCGTCATGTGCGGGCTGCACGTGTTCGACGCCGGCGCGGGGACCGGCGGCGCCTACAACGTGGCGGTGGTGCGCGACAGTTGTTCCGGGCTCGGCATGGTCCTCATCGAATGGGCCTGGCGCCAGCAGGGGCTGGTGCTGGCGCCGGGCAACCCGCTGGGCATCGCCTCGCTAAGGGACCTGCACGTGAGCAAGGCGCGCGTCGTGGCCCGCCAGCACGAGGCGGGCAGCCAGCTCCTGTTCGAGCACCTGTTGGGCGAGGCCGGACTGAAACCCGGCGACCTCACCATGCTGGACCATCGGGCGCTGAGCGAAACCGACCTCGGTCTGGCCGTGCTGGAGGGGAAGGCGGACGCGGGCCTGGCGGTGGCGGCGGTGGCCCGCCAGTTGCGCCTGGACTTCCTGGCCCTGCATCGGGAACGCTACGATTTACTGGTGCGCCGGCGGGACTATTTCGAAGACCCGGTGCAGAAGCTGCTGGCGTTCGCCCGCACGCCGGCCTTTCAAACCCGCGCCGCCGAGATGGGCGGCTACGACGTCGGCGGCCTCGGGCGGGTGACGTATAACGGCTGAGGACGGGGGCCGGGGACGCGTTTCGGGTTGCCGCCCTCAGGACAGCAGCACCAGGGCCCTGATCTCATTGGTGCCCCGCCAGATCATGTCGACGGCCACGTAGCCGACGATGACGAGGCCAATATACGCGATCCACTTGTGACGCTCGAGCAGCCGGGCGATGTACGTGGCCGCCACCGCCATCAGGGCTATGGAAAGGACCAGGCCGAAGACCAGCATGCCCAGGTGGTCGCCGGCCGCGCCGGCGACGGCGAGGATGTTGTCGAGCGACATGGAAACGTCGGCGACGATGATATTGATCATCGCGCCGCGCAGGGTCTTGGTGGGCCGCACATTCTGTGCCGCGGGATCGCCGTCCTGGCGGGCTTCGTCCGCGACGGGCGGCGAAGGGTTCCTGAGGTCCCGCCACATGCGCCAGCACACCCACGCCAGCAGCAGTCCGCCGGCCAGGGTCAGGCCGATGATGGCGAGCAGTTGGAATGCCGCGGCGGCGAACACGATGCGGAGAACGGTGGCGCCGGCGATGCCGTAAACGATGGCGCGGCGCCTGAGCTCGGGTTCAAGCCCCGCCGCCGCCATGCCGATGATGATCGCGTTGTCGCCCGACATCACGATGTCGATAGCGATGATCGTCGCCAGGATGGTCAGGTCCAGGCTGAGGAGCGATTCGAGCACGGTCACTGGGACCCTCTTGCCGGGCGGGGCTCGATGGGCAGTTGGTCGGCGATGCCGAAAACCCGCTCGATGAGGGCGGCGGCGGCGAGTAGCCGGGCTTCGCCGCGCGGCGGGCCGACGAGTTGAAGGGCCACGGGCAGTCCGTCGCCGGTGAATCCGCACGGTACCGAGATCGCCGGGAGGGACGTGACCGTGATGGCGTAGGCGATGGTGAACCAGTCGAGGTAATTGTCGAATTTGTGCCCCTCCACCTCGTCGATGGCGCGGATGTCGATATCGAAGGGGACGACGCTGGTGGCGGGGGAAACCAGCAGGTCGTAAGTCTGGAAGAATTCCGCCACCCGCGCATAGAGCCTGCCGCGGGCCCGTTCGGCTTCGCCCAATGCCTCCGTCGTCAGCTTCAGCCCCTGTTCCAGGTTCCACAGGATCTCCGGCTTCACCCGGTCGCGGTGGGCCTGGACGATGGGCGCCAGATCGCCGACCAGCAGGTTGGCGCGCAGGGCGTGGAAGATGGCGGGGGTGTCGTCCAGGTCGGGGCAGGCTTCTTCCACGGTGGCGCCCAGTTCGGCAAAGCGTGCGCCCGCCGCGGCGCAGATTTCCGCCACCTCCCGGGCGACGGGCACCAGTCCGCCAAGGTCGGGGGTATACGCCACGCGCCGGGGCGGCGCCGGGTCGTCCACGGCCTCGACGAAAGGCCTGGCCGGCGCCGCGATGGAGATGGGGTCGAGCGGGTGCTCCCCGACCATGGCGTCGAGCATAAGGGCCACGTCGCCGACGGTGCGCGCCATCGGGCCCTGGACCCAAAGCGTGTCGTAGGGCAGGCGGGTCGGCGCCCGGGCGACACGTCCGGGCGAGGGACGCAGGGCGACGACGGAACAGAAGGCGGCCGGCGTCCTGAGGCTGCAGCCGAGGTCGTTGCCGGTGGCCAGCCAGCACTGGCCGACGGCGAGGGCGACGGCGGAACCGCCCGACGATCCGCCACAGGTCAGGGCCGTGTTCCACGGGTTGCGGGTCTGGCCGAAAACGTCGTTGAAGGTGTTGCCGCCGGCGCCGAACTCCGGCGTGTTGGATTTGCCGATGACGATCGCCCCGTTGCTCTCCAGGGTCTCGACCATGACGTCGGAACGCTCGGGGACGTGGTCGGAAAACAGCGTGGAGCCGTACGTGGTGCGCACCCCGGCAACGTCGTTCAGGTCCTTGACCGCCAGGGGCAGGCCGGCGAGCCACGCGGCGTTGCCGGGGTGCGCCGGGCCGCCGGCCATGATCCGCCGGGCGTGATCCCGCGCCCGCTCGATGCACGGCGTCGGCAGGGCGTTGAGGGCGCCGTCGGTGGCCTCGATGCGCGCCGCCGCCGCATCGACCATCTCAAGGGGGGAAACCTCCCCCTTGCGCAAGAGGTCGACGGCGGCCCGCGCACTAAGCCGAAACAGATCGTTCATCGCGGCCCTTTGCCCTCACCTGGTGGCCTGTATCAGCTAAATTGTACCCATACGACGGCGTTGCGAGGTTTCCGGCTAGGAGCGCGTCGCGCCTTGGTGTGCATGCACCACAAGCGGCGCGCGACGACGCCGGGGGCCGCGGGGGCGTC
>JADFHR010000120.1 GCA_022567015.1 Pseudomonadota bacterium | reverse complement strand
CGTATGCGGCCCGTCGGAGGGCGTCGAAAAGTTTCGACGATGCGCCGCATCGCCTGAAACTTTCCTCCTGCCCGACGAGCCGCCTACGCGATCTCTATGAGTCATGATCAGCGACCCTTGGTATAAGAACCGATTCGCGGCCTCCCGCCGGGGCGCTCGCGCGGCGGCCGGCCTCTCAGCCTTTGCGCATCCAGTACGACCCCCCGTCTCCGTCGGCCTCCAACATTCCGTTTCTGACCAGGAAATAGACCGGCAGGAAGGGCACCCAGTCCTGCGAGTTTATAATCAATGTCCCCAGAAGGTATTGTTCATTGTAATACCGCGAAGTAAAAAGCTCGTCGTATTCATAGGGCAACATAATATCATGGATGTGAACAAAGACACCCTTCGGAATTCTCGGCAGAATCGTCAAAAAGAAATGCGGCACGTCGGTTCCGTTGAAGGCAAGATGGCTGCCGTCGAGAAAAACGATGTCGCCATCGGCGAGGGTGTCGAACACGCCCAGGTCCACGTCGACGACGTTTTCCTTGTATATGTCATCGGCGACCGACGAGATGTCCGTTTGCGGCCTGGGGTCGATGCAGAGGATTTTGGTCTGTATGTGCGCATCCTGCGCCGCCATGCGCAGCAGGTGGGTGCTGTATCCGCTGCCGATTTCGACGATTTTCGAGGGTTTATGGTGGCGCACCACGGCGTAGGCGACACGGGCGTCGATGCCGGTGAAAAACTGACCCTCGGACCGGTCCCTTTCGGCGCCTTCGCGGGGCGGGCGGGCACGGATACTGTCGTCAAGGCTGTACTGTCTTAGGGTATCTAGATTTTTCTTAATCTCCGGCAATCTCCGATCGAATATTTTCCTGACTTCGGTATAGACGTAATCCCCGTCCCGCGGCTTGATCATGTCCGCCGGGCTGATGGTAATGACGATATAGGGGTTCTTCCTGGTCAGGAATTTCCTGATGATTTTCAGCCGTGTACTCAGCTTCATCGGATGGTCCTCCGCCGCCGCCGGCCCCGGGCGGCGGTCCGGTCCGCCGGGTATGACCTTGGGACCCTTATGATTACCGTTATGCCGGACAGAATGAAAATGGTCGAGGGTCTCGTCCCGGGCGCCCCGGCGCGGCGATATCGGGGATCAAACCCATACTCGAAAATCCGCGAAGGGCCGATCGCTCTGGTATTCCTTGATTATCGAGCGTTTTTCCCACACCCTGACGAAAAACTTGGCCAGCCGGACCTCAGCCGATGAACGCGTTCACCCGATACGTGCTGCGACAACTTTTGGTGGGGATGGTCCTCGTCACCGCGAGCCTGACCTGTATTATCTGGTTGTTGCAGTCGCTGCGGTTCGTGGAGATGATCGTCAACCGCGGCTTGACGGTGGGGGATTTCATCTACCTGACCATATTGTTGCTGCCCAATTTCCTGACGGTCATCCTGCCCATTGCGCTGTTTATGGTCATCGTGTTCATCTACGCCAAGCTGGTCACCGACCGCGAGCTGGTGGTCATGCGGGCCGCCGGCGTGAGTCAGCACGCCCTGGCCAAACCCGCTCTCTTCCTCGCCTTCATCGTGGTTGCGGCGGGGTACGGGCTCAATCTCTATCTTATGCCGCTGTCTTCCCGGGCGTTCCACGAACTGCGGTGGGACATGCGCTACGACTATTCGCGTGTCCTGCTCAAGGAGGGCGCGTTCAACACCCTTTCCGCGGGCGTCACCGTGTATGTGCGGGCGCGGACGAAGGATGGGGAATTGCTCGGCATCCTGGTCCAGGACGACCGCGACGCCGAGAAACCGGTCACCCTGATGGCCGAGCGGGGGGCCATCTCCCAAACCGAGGACGGGTCCCGGGTTATGATGTTCCGCGGCAACCGCCAGGAGGTGGACAAGGAAACGCATCAACTGTCCATTTTGTATTTCGAGCGCTACATATTCGATTTCGGCGCGACCGGAAACGAAGGAATCATTCGCTACCGGAACGCCCGGGAAAGGACGCTCGAGGAGTTGTTCAACCTGGACAAAGACAAGAACCTGAACCGTAAGGACTTCGGAAAGTTCACCGTCGAGGGCCACCGGCGCCTGGTTTCCCCGTTGCGGGCGCTGGCCTTTGCCTTGGTCGGCCTGGCGTGCCTGATGTCGGGGGCGTTCGGCGGCCGCCCCCTGACGCGACGCGTGATTCTCGCCGTGGGCATCGCCGTCGGCCTCCAGGCGGCGACCCTGGGCCTGGAGAACATGGTGGCGAGAAACCTTGAACTGGTCCCGTTGATGTATGTGAACGCCATCTTCCCCGTGCTCGCCGGGTACCTGGTCATGGTGCGGTCGCCCAGGCGGCGCGCATCCCCGGCCGCGGCCGGGGCCACCTGAAACCTGCGGAGGGCAAACACCCGTGCGCCTTTCCCTCACGCTTTCGCTCTACATCGGCCGCCACTTCCTGGTCAGCTTCGTGGTGCTGTTCGGGATCTTCATGCTGCTGATCCTGCTGTTCGACACCATCGAGTTGTTGCGCCGATCGGTCGCGCGCTCCGAGATCAGCTTCGCCATGGTGTTTGAGATGGCGTTGCTGAAGCTTCCCCACATGGGGCAGCAGACCTTTCGCTTCGCCGTCCTGTTCGGCGGCATGGCAACGTTCTGGCGGCTGACGCGGAACCACGAGTTGATGGTCACCCGGGCCGCCGGCGTATCGGCATGGCAGTTCCTCCTGCCGGTGCTGGTGATCGCTTTTCTCTTGGGCGTGCTCAAGATTACCGTGTTCAACCCCCTGGCCTCGGCCACCCTGGCGCGCTACGAGCGCCTGGAGGCGGTGCGTTTGAAAGGCCAGGCAAGCTTTCTGGCCCTGTCCGCATCCGGCCTGTGGTTGCGCCAGGCCAACAAATCCGGCCAGGCCGTGGTGCACGCCCGCCATGTCCTGCAACAGGGCGACGACGTGGAGCTGCGCGACGTCACCGTGTTCATTTACAAGGGAGCCGACCATTTCGCCGAGCGCATTGACGCCGAGTATGCGCGCCTTGAGGACGGTTTCTGGTACATGCGCGATGTCTGGGTGTACAACCCGGAGAAACCGCCGCAATTCAAAAAGGAGTCCTGGCTGGAGACCGACCTGACGCTCAGCAAGATCCAAGACAGCTTCGCGCCGCCGGAAACCATGTCTTTCTGGGATCTCCCGGATTTCATCAAGACCCTGGAAAAAGCGGGCTTTTCCGCCGTCAGGCATCGGCTGTACTGGTACACGCTGCTGGCCGATCCGGTGCTGTTTTGCGCCATGGTTCTCATCGCCGCCACCTTTACCTTGCGGCACGCGCGGCGCGGCGGGACCACCTTCATCATCGCCGGCGGCGTGCTCACCGGCTTCGTCCTCTACTTTTTTTCCGACGTGGTGTTCGCCCTCGGACTTTCGGATAGTATTCCTATTGCCCTGGCGGCGTGGACGCCTTCGGGCGTCACCATGCTGCTGGGGCTTGCCATGTTGCTGCATCTCGAAGATGGTTAGAGCATCATGGGGAGGTTTCTGGTAGGCGTAGTAGGCGTGTGCTGGCTGCTGGCCGCTGGGGGGCCGGGGGGAGCGGCCGAGGCACCCGAAGGTCTGCGTGAAGACATTCCCATCCTGCTGACCGCCGACAAGGTTGTCTACGACCGCGAGCTGGGCGTCATCACGGCCAGCGGCAATGTGGAGGTATCCCAGGCCGACCGCGTGCTGATGGCCGATTCCATCACCTACGACGAGAAAGCGGACGTGCTTACCGCGTCGGGCAACGTCACGTTGCTGGAGATCGACGGCGAAGTGCTGTTCGCCCGGTACATGGAACTGTCGGGGGACTTAAAGGACGGCATCATCGAAGACCTGGGCCTCATTTTCACCGACGGCTCCCGCTTCGCGGCCAGCGGCGCCCGGCGCTCGGACGCCAGGATCATAGAGTTGCGCAACGCCGTCTATTCCCCGTGCCGTCTGTGCATCGTAGACCCGACCCGCCCCCCGCTTTGGCAGATCAGGGCGGTCAAGGTGATCCACGACAAGAACGAACGGACCGTGGAGTACCGCGACGCCTGGCTGGAGCTGTGGGGGATACCGGTCGCCTATACGCCGTATCTTCTGCACCCGGATCCGACCGTGAACCGGCGTACCGGCTTCCTCACGCCGAGCATCGGCACCTCGTCGGACCTGGGTGTCGTGGTGCGGGTGCCGTATTACGTCGACATCGCCCCCGACAAGGGCCTGACGCTCATCCCCATGCTGACCACCGAAGAGGGGCCCGTGCTGGCGGCCGAATACCGCCAGCGCCTGCGCGACGGCGAGCTTCAAGTGGAGGCCAGCATCACCGCGGATTCGGAGGATGATGTGCGCGGGCACATCTTCAGCAAGGGGCGATTCGACCTCGATGAGACCTGGCGTTGGGGTTTCGACGTCAACCGCACCACCGACGATACCTATCTGCGGCGCTACGGATTCGGGTTGGGCCCCACCCTTTTCGGGTTCGACAACACGTTGACCACCCGCCTGTTCGCCGAGGGCTTCCGCAACCGCAACTACATGTCCGCCAACGCCTTCGCCTTCCAGGGGCTGCGCGTGGACGACGACCCCGGACGGACCCCCCTGGTCCTTCCCTTGCTCGACTTCAACCATGTGGGGGAGGCGGATCGCTTTGGCGGACGGACCAGTCTCGACGTCAACCTGTTGGCGCTCACCCGCAACGAGGGGACGGATACGCGCCGCCTGTCCGTGAACGCCGGGTGGCAGTTGCACCATGTGGGGCGGTGGGGCAGCGCGTATGCCCTATCGGCGTCGCTCAGGGGGGATCTCTATCACGTGAACAGCGTAAGCCGGCCCGGCGGCCAGAGCAATTTCTCCGGCGTCACGGGACGCTTCCGGCCGCAGGTGGCGCTCGACTGGCGTCACCCGTTCGTGCGCGACGGCGGAACCTTCTACCAGATCGTCGAACCCATCGCCTCGATCATCGCCGAGCCCTTCGGCGGCAACCCGGACGAAATCCCCAACGAGGACAGCGTGGACTTCGTGTTCGACGACACCAATCTGTTCAGCCCGAACCGGTTCACCGGTCTGGACCGGGTGGAGAGCGGGCCGCGCGTGAACTACGGGCTCAGGTGGGGCGTTTTCGGGCGCGAGGGCGGCAACACCACCGTATTGGTGGGACAAAGCTTCCGGGTCCGCGCGGACGATACCTTTGCCAAAGGGTCGGGCCTCGAGGAAAATTTCTCCGATATCGTGGGCAAGGTCCACATCTCTCCCGGCAAGAACGTGGACCTTCTCTATCGCACCCGCCTGAGCAAGGAAAACTTCGACCCCCGGCGCCACGAGATTGGTCTGTCGGCGGGCCTGCCGGCGCTTAACGTCAACATCAACTATGTCTTTTTCGACCGCCAGGAAGGCAGCGAATTCACCGGGCGCGAGGAAATCGCCATGGCGCTGGGTTCGCAGATCACCCGGTACTGGCGAAGCCGCGTCTTCGGCGTCCGCGACGTCACTGCCGGCGAGATGCGCTCGCTTGGGCTCAACCTGACCTTCGAGAACGAGTGCTGTACGTTCTCGACCACCGCCACCCGCACGTTCTTCGAAGACCGCGATCTGGAACCGACGGACGCCATTATCTTCCGCGTCCTGTTCAAGACCATCGGCGAACTGCAAACTGGCGTCACACGCACCCAATAACGGTGCGAAAGGGGCCGGTGGCAATATGATACCCGATTTGCGCGGCGCCCCCTACCGGGCGTATCATGACGGTCTTTATCCGTCACCATCGACGTTGCGGCCGGCACGATCATGAGGTTGGTGTTAGGGCGATCGCTACTGCTGGCGGCGCTGCTCCTTGGCGGCGGCGCCGGGGCGCAGAATTCGCTGCGTATCGCGGCGGTGGTCAACGACGACATCATTTCCGCCTATGACCTCAACGCGCGGCTGTCGCTGCTGTTGGCGTCCTCGCGGGTGAGCAACAAGGCCGAGGCCCGGCGCCGTCTGGCGCCGCAGGTGCTGCGCACTCTCATCGACGACAAGCTCAAGCTTCAAGAGGCGAGGCGACTGAGCATCCGGGCGTCGAAAAAAGACATCGACCGGGCCCTGGAGAGGATCGAGCGGCAGAACAGCCTGCCTCTTGGTGGCCTGCCTCCCTTCCTGAGACGCAAAGGCATCGACATGGCGGTGTTGATCGACCAGATCGAAGCCGAGATCGTGTGGGCCAAGGCGGTGAACCGCAGGCTGCGTATCCAGATACAGGTCGGCGAAGACGAGATCGACGAGATGCTGGCCCAGATCGAAGCCAACAAGGGAAAGCCCGAACACCGGGTGGTGGAAATTTTTCTCCCGGTAGACGAAGCGGAAAACGAACAGAAAACCCGCCTCCTCGCCGAGCGCCTGGTGCAGCAACTGGAGTCGGGCGCCAACTTTCGGACCCTGGCCCGCAACTTCTCGCAAAGCGCTTCCGCCGCCGTGGGCGGGGACCTGGGATGGATCAAGCAAGGTCAACTGGCCACCGAAGTCGACGCCGCGCTGGTCAGGATGCGGCCGGGGCAGATGTCCAAGCCGATCAAGACCGAGGACGGCTATTATGTCCTTCTGCTGATCGACCGCCGCGCCGATCCGGGGTTGGATACGGGCGAGGTGACCGTCGCCCTGCACCAGCTTTTCCTGCCCCTGCCGCCCAAGGCCGGCCAGGCCGTGGTGGACCGGCAAACGGAACGGGCCAAGACCCTGGCCCAACAGGCGCGCAGTTGTGCGGATATGGAGCGGCTGGGCAAGGAAACGGGCTCGCCGCTTTCGGGCAGCCTGGGGAAGATCAAGATCAGCAAGCTGCCCCGCGCATTGAAGGCGGTGGTCAAGGGCTTGCCCGACCGCAAGGCCAGTCGGCCCATCCGCAAGGACGACGGCATCATCGTCCTCATGATTTGCGAACGTGAACAGGAAGGCTCGGACATTACCGCCCGGCAAAAAGTCGCAGGGATGCTGATGGATCAGCGCCTGAACATCGCGGCGCGGCGATATCTTCGCGACCTCAGGCGCGCGGCGTTCGTGGATGTGAGAAATTGATCGCCCCGGCGCCGACGCGGGACGAAAAACCGCTGGCCCTGACCATGGGCGAACCGGCGGGCGTGGGTGGAGAAATTGCCCTCAAGGCGTGGCTGCGCCGCGACGAGGGCCTGCCCCGTTTCTTCGCCATCGACGACCCCGAGCGGCTGGCGCGGCTGGCCAGGCATCTCGACTTGGCCGTGCCCATCGAGCCGGTCGAAACACCCGAACGCGCGGCGGCGGTCTTTTCCTCGGGCCTTCCCGTGTTGCCTCAACCGCTGGCCGCGGAGGCGGTGCCCGGACATCCGGACCCGGCCAACGCCGAAGCCGTTTGCGCCGCCGTCGAATGCGCCGTTACCCTTGTCCGCTCCGGCGACGCCGCGGCCGTGGTTACCAACCCCATCCAGAAACACTGCCTGTACGAGGCCGGGTTCCCGTTTCCCGGCCACACGGAGTTCCTGGCTTCCCTTGCCGGGGGCGACGCCGCCGCGGTCATGATGCTGGCGTGTGCGGAGCTGCGGGCGGTGCCGGTGACCGGACACACGAGCCTGCGCGACGCGGTGCAGGCGCTGAATACCGAACGCATCGTCGAGGTGGCGGCCATCACGGAGGCGGCGCTGCGCCGCGACTTCGGCATCGCCAGGCCGCGGCTGGCGGTGGCCGGACTCAATCCCCACGCCGGCGAGGACGGGGCCATGGGCTCGGAGGAGGCCGACATCATCGCGCCGGCGGTGGCGGCGCTCGGCGAAAGGGGCATCGACGCCTTCGGCCCGGTGCCTCCCGATACCCTGTTCAGCGCCCGTTCGCGCAAGGCCTACGATGCCGCCATCTGCATGTACCACGACCAGGCCCTGATCCCGGTCAAGGCCATCGACTTCGACGAGGCCGTCAACGTCACCCTGGGCCTGCCGTTCGTGCGCACGTCGCCCGATCACGGCACCGCGCTCGACATCGCCGGCTCGGGCAAGGCCAGCGAGGCGAGCCTGATCGCCGCGCTCAGGATGGCGGCCGAGATGGCGCGGCGGCGGGCGGCGGCCGATTCTTAGAGACTCCGGTGTCCGAACCCGCCTCCCCCCGGCCCGAGCTGCCGCCCCTGCGCGAGGTGATCGCCCGCCACAGGCTCAGCGCCCGGCGTTCCCTGGGCCAGCATTTCCTGCTCGACCTCAACCTGTGCGCCCGTATCGCCCGCGCCGCCGGGGACCTGGGGCAGGCCACCGTCATCGAGGTGGGGCCCGGTCCCGGCGGCCTCACCCGCGCCCTGCTGGAGGCGGGGGCCGCCCGCGTCGTCGCCGTGGAGCGCGACGGGCGCTGCGTCGCCGCCCTCGAAGAGCTTGCCGCCGCCTACGGGCCGCGCCTGGAAGTGGTCGAAGGCGATGCGCTGGAGATCGACCTCGCCGCCCTCGCCCCGGCCCCGCGGCGCATCGTCGCCAACCTGCCCTATAACGTGGCCACGCCGCTGCTGATCGGCTGGCTCAAGCAGATCACGGACTTCGCCGGCCTCACCCTGATGTTCCAGAAAGAGGTCGCCGACCGTCTCACGGCCCGTCCGGGGACAAAGGATTTCGGCCGCCTTTCGGTCATGGCCCAATGGCTGTGCGCGGTCCGCCGCGAGTTCAACGTCGCCAACACGGCCTTTACCCCGCCGCCCAAGGTGGCCTCGACGGTCGTTTCCCTGACCCCGCGGCCCATGCCCCTGGCCCCGGCGGACTGGACCGCCCTGGAAACGGTGACCGCCACCGCCTTCGGCCAGCGCCGCAAGATGCTGCGCAAAAGCCTGCAACGCCTGGACCTGGACCTGGAAAGCCTGGGCATCGATCCCACGGCGCGGGCCGAGGACCTGGCGGTGGAACAGTTCTGCGCCCTGGCGCGCGCCTATGGGAAACGGAGCTGAACGCGCGCGCTCTCCGCCCGCATCAGTCCGCGAGCCGGAAGGTTATCGGCACGTCGATGGCGCCGGCCACGGGGACGCCGCCCCGCTTGGCGGGAACGAAGCGCCACGCCCGCACGGCCTTCAGGGCGGCCCTGTCCAGGATGGCGTGCCCGCTGCTGGACAACACCTCCACCGACCGGGCCGTGCCGCCCGGCAGCACCTGGACGCGCAGGACCACGCGCCCTTCGATCTCCTTCCTGCGGGCGCGGTAGGGATAGACCGGCGGGACGTTGCCCAGATCGCCGGCGGTGTAGCCGGCGGCGCTCACCGTCCATTTCGCGCCACCGGCCGCCTCCCGGCTGGACAGGCCCGGCGCACGCGCCCCGGGGGCCGCGGTTTTCTCCTCCGCCACCGGGGGGACAAGGGGGGTGTCCCCCCGGCTACGGTATGCGGGGGACGCCCCCGGGGCCGCCGAAGCGACGAACGTCTCAATCTGGGGCGGACTCGTCCCGACCGGAGTATCGGGAGGGGGTTTCGCCGGTGCCGGTGGCGCGGGCGGCGCCTCGCCGGCGGCGTCGGCGGAAGGTTCCGCGGGTGCCGGGGGTGTTTCGGCGATTTCCGGCGCAAGGTTCCGCAGCCCACCGAAAGGGCTGTCGAGGTGCAGGTCGGCGGCATGGACGAAGCGAAACGTCACGTTGCGAGCGTACCCTTTCTGCGCGGAGCGGCGGCGTAACCGCTGCCGGTCGAGTCCCCCGGTCGTTGGCGCCGGGAGCCCCGGCAACCATGATAATGTACCGTCAGCGCTATTCGCATCAAGCAGTCGCTGACCGGGAGGGTTCAAGCGTGCCTCACTGGTTC
>JADFHR010000119.1 GCA_022567015.1 Pseudomonadota bacterium | reverse complement strand
CCGCCGTTCCGGTCGCGTATGCGGCCCGTCGGAGGGCGTCGAAAAGTTTCGACGATGCGCCGCATCGCCTGAAACTTTCCTCCTACCCGACGAGCCGCCTACGCGATCTCTATGAGTCATGATCAGCATCCCTTGGTATTAAACACCGCTGTCTCGGGAGGATGAGGCGCCATGTCCAATTACGTTCTTGCCATCGATCAGGGAACCACGTCGTCGCGCGCCATCCTGTTCGATGAAACCCATGTCCCCGTCGCCACCGCGCGGAAGGAATTCGACCAGCACTTTCCCCGTTCGGGATGGGTCGAACACGATCCCGAGGATATTTGGCAAACGACCCTGTCGACGTGCCGGGAAGCCATCGCCAAGGCGGGCGCAAGGCCAGGCGAAATCGCCGCCATCGGCATCGCCAACCAACGCGAAACAACCGTCGTCTGGGACCGGGAAAACGGCAGGCCTATCCACCGTGCCATCGTGTGGCAGGACCGGCGCACCGCCGATGCCTGTGCGGAATTGAAAAATGCCGGACACGAACCCAAGGTCGCCGCGCGAACCGGATTGTTGCTCGACCCTTATTTTTCGGCGACCAAGGTTGCCTGGATTCTCGATACCGTGGACGGGGCGCGGGACGCCGCCAATGGTGGACGACTGGCGTTCGGCACCATTGATACCTTTCTCCTGTGGCGCCTGACCGGCGGCAAGGTCCACGCGACCGATGCCACCAACGCCAGCCGGACCCTGCTCTACGATATCCATGAAGGCCGATGGTCGAGCGAAATGTGCGACCTCTTCCGGGTGCCGATGTCTGTCCTGCCCGCCGTCATGGACTGTGCCGATGATTACGGCGAAACGGCGACGGACCTTTTCGGCGGCCCCATTGTCATTGGCGGCGTCGCCGGAGACCAACAGGCCGCGACCATCGGCCAGGCCTGTTTTCAGCCGGGCATGATGAAGGCGACGTATGGGACCGGCTGTTTTGCGCTGCTCAATACCGGCCACACCGCCGTTGCCTCGACCAACCGGCTGCTGACGACCATCGCCTACCAGCTCGGTGGCCAGCCGACCTATGCCCTTGAAGGGTCCATCTTCATCGCCGGCGCGGCCGTGCAATGGTTGCGCGATGGGCTGAAGATCATTGACCATGCGGCCGAGGCGGGTGAACTGGCGCGTGATGCGGACGAAAACCAGGACGTCATTCTGGTTCCCGCCTTCGTCGGGTTGGGCGCCCCGTATTGGGATGCGGAAGCGCGCGGCGCCCTGTTCGGCATAACCCGGAGCACCGGCCCGGCCGAGCTCGCCCGCGCCGCTTTGCAAAGCGTCGGCTACCAGACCCGTGATCTGTTGGAAGCGATGAAGGGAGACTGGTCCGGCGCCGGCGCCGGTACGGTCCTGCGCGTCGATGGCGGCATGGCCGTATCGGACTGGACCATGCAGTTCCTGGCTGACATTCTCGGCGCCCCGGTCGACCGTCCCCGGGTTCTTGAGACGACGGCATTGGGGGCCGCCTACCTCGCCGGAATGCATCGCGGCGTGTATCCGGGCCTCGACGGTTTTGCCAAAACGTGGGCGCTCGACCGACGTTTCTCGCCGCAGCTTGACACCGACTCGCGCGAGCTTCGCTACGAAGGTTGGCGGGACGCGGTGAGAAGGACGTTGACTGGATAATACCAAGGGTCGCTGATCATGACTCATAGAGATCGCGTAGGCGGCTCGTCGGGTAGGAGGAAAGTTTCAGGCGATGCGGCGCATCGTCGAAACTTTTCGACGCCCTCCGACGGGCCGCATACGCGACCGGAACGGCGGCTTACCAAGGCTTTCGGACGGCGTCGCGCACGCTTCGCGATGCCCCGCATCGCCACAGCGCACGCTCCTAGCCGAAAACCTTGGTAAGCCGTCTCTATGGGTCATGATCAGTGACCCTTGGTATAAGAACCTCTTTCGGGTCCGCTTGGGGCCAGAATCGGACGTTCAGCAGACCCGCGCCGGATGTCCGCTTGTCAACAGCCTCGGCCATTGCCGGAAGGTCGAATTTCATCGTTTACGGATGCAAAGGCTGGTAAATCAGCCAACCAGCGACGAATTAAAGACGGGGTGCGCGGGCGGCCTTGACTTGACCGGCCGGAAGTCTATATCAAGCGCCCACCGGGCCAGCCCCCGCTTCGGCCGACCCTCGCATCGGCCGGCCTGGTTCCCGACACCGCCACCGTTCCTGCCGGCCCGGGCGCCTTTGTCGCCGACCCGGGCACCGTTCCTACAAGACGGGCGGGCCGGGGCCGTCCCCGGCGATCGGATGCGTTTTTTTTACGAAGGTTTTGAGACGTTGGATATCCGCAACATCGCCATCATCGCCCACGTCGACCACGGCAAGACGACCCTGGTCGATGCGCTGCTGCACCAAAGCGGCCTGTACCGCGACAACCAGCAGGTCCCCGAAAGGGTCATGGACAGCAACGACCTGGAAAGGGAACGGGGCATCACCATTCTCGCCAAGTGTGCGTCGGTGGAATGGAAGGGCGTGCGCATCAACATCGTCGACACCCCCGGCCACGCCGATTTCGGCGGCGAGGTGGAACGCATTCTGGGCATGGTCGACGGCGTGCTGCTGCTGGTCGATGCCTCCGAAGGCCCCATGCCGCAGACCAAGTTCGTCACCCAGAAGGCTTTGGCCCTCGGCCTCAAGCCCATCGTCGTCGTCAACAAGATCGACAAGCCCGACGCCAGGCCCGACGCGGTCCATGACGAGGTCTTCGACCTGTTCGCCATTCTCGACGCCAACGAGGAACAACTGGATTTTCCCATCCTGTTCGCGTCCGCCAAGGAGGGCTGGGCGTCCGAGGATTCAGACGTTCGCGGCGACGACATGGCCTGCCTGTTCGACAAGGTGGTGGACTACGTCCCCGCCCCCGATGTCGACGCCGACGGCCCCTTCCGCATGCTGGTGACGACCCTCGAAAGAGACCCTTACCTCGGCCGGGTGCTGACCGGGCGCATTCAGTCGGGCTCGCTGTCCGCCAACGCCACCGTGCAGGCGCTGAACCGGGACGGCGGCAAGATAGAACAGACGCGCGTCACCAAGGTGCAGGCCTTCCGCGGGCCGGCCCGTACCGAGGTCGCAACGGCGCACGCCGGCGACATCGTCTCCATCGCCGGCTTCCCGACGGCGACCGTCGCCGATACCCTGTGCGACCTTGGCGTCACCGCGCCGATCACCACCGAGCCGGTCGACCCGCCGACCCTGGCGATGGTGTTTTCCATCAACGACTCGCCCCTGGCCGGGCGCGACGGCGACAAGGTGACGTCGCGCGTCATCCGGGCGCGGCTGATGGCGGAAGCCGAAGGCAACGTCGCCATCCGTGTGCGCGAAACCGAGGACGGCAACGGCTTCGAGGTGGCGGGCCGCGGCGAGTTGCAGTTGGGCGTCCTGATCGAGACCATGCGCCGCGAAGGGTTCGAACTGTCCATCAGCCGGCCCCGGGTGCTGACCCGCGAGGATCCGGACACCGGGCAGATGCTGGAGCCCTTTGAAGAGGTGCTGGTCGACGTCGACGAGGAATTTTGCGGCGTCGTGGTCGAGGCGATCTCGAAACGCAAGGGCCGGATGGAGGAAATGCGCCCGTCCGGCGGCGGCAAGGTGCGGCTGCGTTTCGTAGCACCGTCCCGGGGCCTGATCGGTTATCACGGCGAATTCATGACCGAAACGCGGGGCACCGGCATCATGAACCGTATGTTTCGGGAATACGGCTCCCACGCCGGACCCATCGCCGGGCGCCACAACGGGGTGTTGATTTCCAACGCCGGGGGCAACAGCGTCGCCTATGCGCTGATGAACCTGGAAGACAGGGGCGTGATGTTCATCGATTCCGGCGTCGCCGTCTACCAAGGCATGATCATCGGCGAGAACAGCCGCGGCAACGACCTCGAGGTCAACCCCATGAAGGCCAAGCAGCTGACCAATATCCGGGCCTCGGGCACCGACGAGGCGGTGCGCCTGACGCCGGCGCGCCGCATGTCGTTGGAACAGACCATCGCCTATATCCAGGACGACGAACTGGTGGAGGTCACGCCCCGGCACATTCGCCTGCGCAAGCGCTCGCTCAGTCCGCACGAACGAAAACGCCAGGCCCGGCAGGCCGTCATCGCCTAGTGGCCTGTATCAGCTAAATGGTACCCCTATACCAAGGGGCGCTGATCATGACCCATAGAGATCGCGTACGCGGCCTAGCCGTCCGCCGCCTGCAAAAGGTGGCTCAGTCCCAGGAAGGCGGGGGTTTCGTGGGTGACCACGAAGGTGGGGACGGTGGCCAGGTGGGCGGAGAACCGTCCCTTGTCCTCGAAGCGCCGGCGGAACCCGGAGTCGGCGAACGCCGTTCCCAGCCTGGGCACGATGCCGCCGGCGACGTAGACGCCGCCGCGGGCGCCGAGGCTGAGGCACAGGTTCGACGCCACCGTGCCGAGCATGGCGCAGAACATGTCCAGGGCCTCCGCGGCAAAGGGGCACGAGCCGTCCAGCGCCCGCTCCGTCACCCCGGCCGGGGTCACGTCCCCGTCCGCCGTTGCGCCGTCCAGGGCGCGAACCGCCCCATACAGATTGACCAGCCCGGCGCCGGACAGCACCCGTTCCGCCGATACGTGGCCGGACCGCTGCAGATGGGTGAGCACGGCGCTTTCGCGCCCGGTGGCCGGCGCCATGGTCACGTGGCCGCCTTCCGTCGCCAGGGGCACCCAGCCGCCGCCGGCCGGAATCAGGGCGGAGACGCCGAGCCCGGTGCCGGGGCCGAGAACGGCGATGGGGGCGCCGGGGGCGGCCTTCCCGCCACCCACCTGAAAACGGTCCTTCTCCGCCAGTTGGGGGATGGCCAGGGCGATGGCGGTGAAGTCGTTGATCACCCGAAGGTCATCCAGGCCCAGGCGCCGGCGCACATCGTCGATGGAAAACGACCACGAGTGGTTGGTCATGTCCACGCGATCGCCGCTCACCGGGGAGGCGACGGCCATCGCCGCGCGCCTGGGCGGCGCCGGCGGGGCGATGCGGGCCAGGAAGGCCTCGGCCGCGGCGGCGAGATCGGGGAAGTCCCTGCACGCCAGCACCACGGCGTCGCGCACCGAGCCGTCCGCTTCGCTGAGGGCGAAGCGCGCGTTGGTGCCCCCGATATCGGCGATCAGGCCGGGCCGGTGGAGCGCATCGGGTGTTGCCGCCATTCGGGCCCTAATACGGCCCCTCGCGGAGGGCCTTGAGGAAATTGTCGCGCCAGGTGCTGAGCGTGTTGGCCCTCAGTTTTTCCATCATGGAGGCCCACCGTTCGCGCCGCTCCTCCAGGGGCATCTCGATACCCCTGGCCATGGCGTCCGCCACCGCGTCGTAGTCGAAGGGATTGACCAGCAGGGCGGCATCCAGTTCCCGCGCCGCGCCGGCGAAACGCGACAGCACCAGCACCCCGGGGTCACGGGCATCCTGCGCCGCCACGTACTCCTTGGCGACGAAATTCATGCCGTCGCGCAGCGGCGTCACCAGGCCGATCCGGCTGACGCGGAAAAATCCGGCCAGGTGCTGACGCTTGAAGCTCTTGTTCAGGTAATGGATGGGGGTCCAGTCGAAATCGGCGAAGCGGCCGTTGATGTGTCCGGCCTCGGTCTCCAGGTTGCGCCGGATTTCCCTGTACTCGGGCACCTCGGAGCGGGTCGGGGGAGCGATCTGCATCAACGTCACCTTGCCCCGGTACTCGGGGTGGGTTTCCAACAGGCGCTCGAACGAATGAAACCGCTCCACCAGCCCCTTGCTGTAGTCCAGCCGGTCGACGCCGATGAGCCACAAACGCTTACCGACGCGTTTGCGCAGGCGTTTGGTGCTTTCCGAGTCGGCCGCCTGCCTGGCGCTCTCGACGAAGTCCTCGGTGTCGATGCCGATGGGGAACACCTCGACCCTGACCGTGCGTCCAAAAGCACGGATCAGGTGGTCGCCCAGGATGCTGCCGCCGGCCTCGTGGACGATGTAGTCGAGAAAGGCGCGCAGGTCGTTCTCGGTCTGGAAGCCGACCACGTCGTAGCAACACAACGCCCGCACCAGGGCGTAATGCGACGGCAGGGCGATGAAGATTTCCATGGCCGGGAAGGGGGTGTGCAGAAAGAATCCCATGGGTTGGGTCACGCCCTTCTTGCGCAGTTCCTCGCCCATCGGGATGAGGTGATAGTCGTGCACCCAGATCAGATCGCTGGCCTCGAGCAGGGGCAGCAGCTTTTCGGCGAACATGGTGTTCACCCGCAGATAGCCGGAATAGTTCTGCTTGCTGAACGCCGTCAGGTCGAGGCGGTAATGGAACAGGGGCCAAAGGCTCCGGTTGGCGAAGCCGTTGTAGTATTCGGCCGAGTTCTTGCGCGACAGGTCGACGGTGGCATAGGTGATGGCACCGTCCTTGGTAATGGTCGGTTCGGCCGTCGTCTGGGGCACCACCTTGCCGCTCCACCCGAACCAGACGCCGCCATGTTTGCGCAACGCATCCTGCAGCGCGACGGCCAGGCCGCCGGCCCTTGTCTTGGCGTCGGGGGTCACCGCCACCCGGTTGGAAACGACGACGAGACGATTCAAAACGCCTCTCTCCAGCTTTTGCTCAGGTGCATGGCGGAGTTGATGAACCCGACCATGGAATAGGTCTGCGGAAAGTTCCCCCACAGTTCGCCCGTGTCCGGGTCGATGTCTTCCGAGAGCAGGCCGAGGGGGTTGCGGCAGCGTAGCATGTTTTCGAAAAGCTCGCGCGCCTCGTCGCCCCGGCCGACGGCCGCGAGCGCGTCGATGTACCAGAATGTGCATACGTTGAACGCGGTCTGGGGAATCCCGAAGTCATCCTCCTGGGCGTAGCGGAACAGGTGCTGGCCCCGTTTGAGCCGCCGCTCGACGGCCTCGACCGTGCCGATGAAGCGGGGGTCGGCGGCGTCGATGAAATCGAGTTCCAGGAGCAAGAGCAGGCTGCCGTCCACCTCGCTGCCGCCGAAACTCTCGACGAAGGTGTTTTGCTTGGCGTCGAAGGCCTTTTCCAGGATCACGACGCGCATCCTGTCGGCGTTGTCGCGCCAGAAGGCGGCGCGCTCGGGCAACTCCAGGCGTCGGGCGATCTTCGCCAGGCGGTCGGCGCCGGCCCAGCACATGACGCTCGAGTACGTATGCACCCGGCTCTTGGTGCGCAGTTCCCACATACCGGCGTCGGGCTTGTCGTACAACTCCAGGGCCCGGTGGCCGATCGCCTCCAGGCTTTCGAACAGGCGGACATCCCCGGGCCGCGTCAGGCGCACGTCGAAAAACGCCTGGGTGGCGGCCAGGATGACGCTCCCGTAAACGTCGTTCTGGATGTGCTCGTGGGCCTGGTTGCCGGTGCGCACCGGTCCCATGCCGCGATAGCCCGCCAGGGTCGGCACCTTCGACTCGGTCAAGCGCTTTTCCAGGGTGACCCCGTACACGGGCTGGAGAAGGCCTTTCTCCGCCCCGGCGACGACGTTGGTGATGTATTCCAGGTAGTCTTCCATGGTCCGCGTGGCGCCGAGCCGGTTGAGGGCCTGGACCACGAAATAGGAATCCCGAAGCCAGCAATAGCGATAGTCCCAGTTGCGCCCGCTGTCCGGCGCCTCCGGGATCGACGTGGTCATGGCGGCGATGATGCCGCCGCTTTCCTCGAAGGCGCACAGCTTCAACGTGATCGCGGCGCGGATCACCGCTTCCTGCCATTCGAAGGGCACGGCGAGGTAGCGCGACCACTCGCGCCAATAGTCGTGGGTGCGGTTGTAGAACTGACGGCTGGTTTCATCGAGCGGGCTGGTCAGGCTTTCGTCCGGCCCCAGCAGCATGGTGAACGGCTTCTCCAGGACGAAGGGAATCTCGTCGACCACGTAGGACACAGGGGCGTCGGTGGTGCAGCGCAGGGTCAGGTCGGGCGCCACAAAGCGGATATGGTTGCTGCCGCGGGTCCATTCCGGCCGCCCGGCCCCGAAGGCGCTGGCCGGCCGCAGGCGCACGCGGATGCGCGGGTGGCCGGCGATGGGATCCACATGGCGCACCATCATCATCGGCCGGAATATCCTCTCCATATGCTTGTAGCGTGGCGCGAAGTCGGTGATCTCGACGATGGCGCCGTCGGCGTCGTGGAGCGTCGTCTTCAGGATGGCGGTGTTGTGCACGTAGCATTGTTCGCTGCGGGCGAAATTCTCCAACTGGATGTCGAAGAACCCGAAGTCTTTCTCCGGATTTTCCCCGTGCGCCCCGCCGTTGAGCAGGCTGCAGAACACCGGGTCGCCGTCGAAGCGGGGCATGCAGGACCACACCACCCGTCCTTCGTTGTCGATGAGGGCGCCGAACGTGCAATTGCCGATAACGCCGAGATTAAGGTCGCTCATGCCTTCATACCCTCAATACCCGCGCACCGGGACCACCCTGCTGGAAGCCGCGCCGGCGCCGGCAACACCGGCCAAGAGGTGTAGGCAGGGATAGTAAATCGCCGGATGGGAAAATCCTACCGGTCATGTGGCGCCGCCGCCCGCGGGCGGCACGGCCGGGATTACGCCCGCCTCCAGGTCAGCCTTGATGAATTGTTGGGGTTACGACGACCCGCGCCGCCAGACCATGGTTCGGCGCCAGCTCTCGAGCTGGGCCCTGCGCCGGGCGGTGAACGCCGCGGCGGGCTCCATGGCGCGCCGGCCTGTTCGCCATTGGGTGCGAACGGTGTCCGCCGCGACCCGGCGCGCGGTCGACGGGCGGGCGTATCCGGGCCGCCACGCCCGCACCTGGCGCCAGGCGTCCGGTTGGTCGCGTCGGATGCCCGGCACCTTTCCGGGGACGGCGGTGCCGGCCGCGGCGCGGGCGGCCCTCAGGCGCGCATTGAGGGCGGCGGTGCGCTCGAAGTCGATGGCGGGCGGACGGGCAATCCTGACCGGGCGTGCACGTTGGTCGCCGGGCGCCGCGTCGCGGCGGATCTGGTTCCACAAGCGTACCACCTTGAGCTTGTAGGGGCGGTTGCGCTCCGGGGTCGTCGAATGGTAATCGGCGGCGGCCTGGGTCCACGACCGGGCGGCATCGAACAGGCCCTTGAGGTAGCGGGCGGCGTAGGCGACGTTGGTGGGGGGATCGAAGGCCTCCTCCAGGCCGGCGAACGCCCCGCCGTGGTAATACAGGTTGACCTGCATGCAGCCGACGTCGATGTTGCGCACGTCCCGCGCCCGCAGCGCCCGGACGTGGTCCACGGCCTCGGCCTTGGTGGCGAAGAACCGGCCCTCGCCCTCCGCGGTCACGGTCCACGGCCAGGCAAAAGTTGCCTGGCGGGCCTCGTCCCAGCGCCCCGATTCGGCCACGGAAATGGCGCTCAGCAGGTGCCGCGGAATGCCCTCCAGGCGCTCCAGGCGGGCGGTCTGCCCGGCGCAAAGTTTGCGTGTATCGTCAAAGGGTTGCACGGACGCGGCCAGGGCCGGGCCGGCCGCGAAAAGGGCGGCGGCGGCGATGCCCATTGAGATCGTGCGTCCGGTCCACGTCAAACCACTGTCTCCGTCTCCGCAATAAACGACGCAATGGCCGTGCCAAGATTTTCGGGGGTGACATACGGGAAGCCCGATAGTGCTCTAAACTGGGGGATCACTTATACCAAGGGTCGCTGATCATGACCCGACGAGCCGGCTTACCAAGGCTTTCGGCCTTAAGCGTGCGCTGTGGCGATGCGGGGCATCGCGAAGCGTGCGCGACGCCGTCCGAAAGCCTTGGTAAGCCGCCGTTGCGGTC
>JADFHR010000118.1 GCA_022567015.1 Pseudomonadota bacterium | reverse complement strand
GGCGCCCCGCCGTCCGCTGCCGGGGCCGACGGCGCCCCGCCGTCCTCTGCCGGGGCCGACGGCGCGACCGGAGGATAGCGGTGCCCCTCGAAACCACGGCACCGCATCCCGTGCCCGACCCGCACCCAGCCCGAGCCGAGCAGGTCGAAGCGGTGATCCAGGTACTGCCCGGTGACGGCGGCGATGGGCTCCCACTGGTGGGCAAGCACCGCCGCCGCCATCTCCGGCGCGTAGCCGCCGGGCGCCCGCGGCTGGCCGTCCTTCACCGGCTCGTAGGTGGAGCGGAAGTACGCCCCCGCCTGGCGTCCGTACCCGCCCAGCAGCCGCCGTCCCAGCCGCCAGCCGTGGACGGCGGCGGCACCGGGCGCCAGGGTGCGCGCGTACCTGAACAGATGACCCAGACTCATGGACGGCGCTCCCGGGAAGGACCGCGCGGTCCCGGTCCGGGCCGGTCCTTTCCCGTCACCACGGGGCGCGTCCCTTTTCCATGCTCCCCACGCCCGTGGCGTGCCGCGGCGGCCCGGGCTCAGCCCAGATTGGCCTTCAGGAACTCCACCGTCCGACCGTTGGCGAGGTCGGCCGTGGCCTTGTCGTAGTGCTTGCCGCCGACCCGGGCGAAGGCGTGGCCATGGCCCTCGTAGTCGTGGATGGTGACCTTCGGGTTGCCCTCCAGCGCCGCCCGCACCTTGGCCTGGCTTTCCTTCGACGAGAACTCGTCCTCGCCGGCCACGTGCAGCATCAGCGGGCTGCTGATGGTCTCGTCCACGTGCTCATCCAGGGCGACGCCGTAATAGCCGACCGCGGCGTCGGCATGGGTGCGCGTCGCCGTCAGATAGGCGAGCCGCCCGCCCAGGCAAAACCCCACCGTGCCCACCTTGCCCGAACAGCCCTCGAGGCCGCGCAGGGTTTCGATCGTGCTGTCGAGGTCGGCGACGCCTTTTTCCAGGTCGAAGCCCTGGAACAGCTCGAACGCCCTGGCCCACTCCTCGTCGGTCTGGTCGGTGATCTGGATGCCCGGCTCCTGGCGCCAGAAGAGATCGGGACAGAGCGCCATGAACCCTTCGCCGGCCAGCCCGTCGGTGAGGCCGCGCATGACCGCGTTGACGCCGAAGATTTCCTGGATCACCACGACTCCGGGACCGCCGCCCGAGGCCGGGGCCGCGAGATAGCCCATAAACTCCCCGCCGTCGGCCGCCGCGATGGTGATTTCCTTGCCGCTCATGGAACAGTCCTCCCCTGGGTGCCGTCGTGGCGCCGGTACCACCGGCGCTTTCCCGATGAATGCCTCGACCGGGGCGATGGTAACATGATTTCGCCGCTGCCTGTCATGCCCGGGGGCCGCGGGGGCGTCCCCCGCGAAATGTATCCGGGGGGACACCCCCCGTTTCCCCCCGGGGGCCGCGGGGGCGTCCCCCGCATCACGTAACCGGGGGGACACCCCCCGTTTCCCCCCGGGGGCCGCGGGGGCGTCCCTCGGTGCGCCGCAGCTGGGCGAGCACCGCGAAGAATGCCAGGGCGAAGCCGACGGAGACGCCGATGGCCAGCCAGGTCAGGCCGGGCCGGTCCGGGAACAAGAACAAAACGGCGAACGGCAGGGCCAGGCCCAGGTACTGGGCGGCCCGGGCAAGGGGCAGGATTCGCGCCCTGAAGGTGACGATGCAATACCCCTTGAGCACCTCGAACAGGCTGGAGAACAGGATCAGCCCCCACAACATGGCGAGCAGGCCGGCGGTGGGCCGCCAGGTGTCGCCGAAGATCCACGGCACCACCGGGTCGGCGAACAGGACCGCCGCGACGGCGCCGAGGGCCAGGGGCCCGGCCAGGATTTTGAGCAGGCGGTTGCGCACCCGGATGCGGACCACGGCCCGGTCCTCCTGGCCGAACCATGTCGGCACCATCCGGGCGACGACGGGAGCCGTGATCTGGTTGGGAAGCATGGCCAGGCGCTGGGCCTGAAAGAAGAATCCGGCGCCCCTGTCGCCGCCGAGCACGCCGGCGGCCAGGATGAGCACCCGCTGGTAGGCGGATTCCAGGGCGCTGTCCAGCCACACGCCGCGCACCTCGCTAAGCACGGCGCGCCATTCCTCCCGGCCGAGCCGGCGGAAGCGCCTGAGGGTCATGCCGCCCACCGCCCAAAGCCCGCAGAACGTCACCACCACGGCCATCAGCTCGCGAAGGTACAGCGCCGCGGCGCCGCTGCCCTTCAGCACCAGGACGACGGAAACCAGATGGGCGGCGATGACGCCCGAGGTTTCCACCACCCCGATCTTCACGTAGCGCATTTCCCGTTCGTAGAACGCCCTGTTGTGGCCAATCCAGTGCTGGCAGCAGATGACGGCGACGAGAAGCATGGGCCACGATTCCGTCGGCCAGGCATAGGCCACCCAGGCCAGCCCGAGGACCAGGGCGAGCCCGGTCTCGATGGCCAACACGTTGAAATAGCGCTCCTGGAGCGCCTGGGTGAAGGCCTTGGCCGGGGTGCGTATGATGAGCGTGCCGACGCGCAGCGAAACGATCGACAGCACCAGGGACGCGCCGGCGTAGACGACGGCGAAGCGCCCGAACTCCGCCGGCGCGATATGGCGCACGAGCACCAGGTTCGCCGCGAACGCGACCACGGCCTGGATGACCTGTCCGGTCACCATCACCGTGGCGCCGGCCTTCAATCCGCGGGTATCGACCAATGCCTTGCGCCGCCTTCCGCCGCCTTTCCAGATACAATTATTCCGGGTACACCGATCAACTCTCCGTCACCGTCTTGAAGCAGTCGATCAGCGCGCGCATGTGGCGTTCCCAGGTGAAGCGCTCCTTGACCCGCGCCTTGCCGCGTTCCCTGCACCGGGTCCTGAGGTCGGCATCGGCGTCCAGTTCCAGCAGCCGCGCGCACACGTCTTCCGGATTTTCGGGTTCGAAGTATAGCGCCGCGTCACCGCAGATCTCCCGGTGGATGGGGGTGTCCGCGGCGACGACCGGGACGCCGACGGCCATGGCTTCGACCAGGGGAAAACCGAAGGTTTCCGTCAGCGACGGGAACACCAGAACGTCATGATCCGCCAACGCCGTCCCCACGTCGGTGTGGGCCAGGCGTCCGAGCGTCAGGTATCCGGTCCGTTGGTCCTGGCGCAGGACGCCGATGTCCTCGTGCCCGGTCGACCAGATGGCGAAGTCCTCGGGCTCCATGGTGATCCGCGCATGGGCCGCGACCCCTTTTTGGTTCAGGAGTTCCGTCGCCCTGGCCAGGGTATGGGGGTCCTTGTGGGGATAGTAAATGGAAAGGTAGATGATCCTGAGGGTCCCGTCCCCGCGCCACCGCCGCGCGGGGGCGACCTTGAACAAGTCGTCGTCGGCGCCCAGGTGGTTGACCGTCGACTTGGCGGCGATGGAGGGGTCATACCGGGAAACGGACTCGAGAGACGTGCGCGACGGGAAAATCACCAGATCGGAATTCCGCGCCGACCACAGGACGAGGCGCCGTCTGAGCGCGAACGCCCGCCTCTCGGCAAGGCTGAGCCGGGGCAGAATGTGCCGCTGGTACAACGGATCGAAGCTGGTCTCCCCCTGCACCAGCAGGACCTGGCGGATGGGCGGGCGCAGCAACCCATAGTTGGCCGACGAGAACAAAATATCGGCGCCGCTCTGTTTGACCAGGCGGCGCCAGATCAGCTGCTCCCATAGAAACCTGCGCAGCGCGCCGTAATGGGTGGCCCGCATGCTGCGCAGCTTGATCGTCGAGTCCTCGCCGCCGTCCGGCCGGGCCGCGAACCACTCGGGCAAGAAAATGGTTCCCTGCTCGCCGAATTTGGACAAGTAATGGATGACGTTGGTCGTGTAGGTGACGATGCCTCCGGTGTGGGCGGAAATCGCGTTGACGATCAGGCGCATCGGAGAGGTGTATTCGACGGACCGGGGGTTGTCCACGCCGTTTTCCCCCTTGTCCGGGCGATGGATGCGTCGGGGGGAAATGGGAATCATGGGTCGCGCCGCGGGTCCGTCAATCCAATTTTGAAGCCGTGCAACAGCGCGCCCGAACATGACGCCGGCCAATCGGACATCCATGCATCAGCAGCTCAAGGTCCTGTGCATTGCGGATATGAACGTGTACGCGAAGGGGCGCGCGCGGGCCCGCGCCCTCACCGAACTGGGAGTCGAGGTGATCGCCGCCACCCATACCCGCATCGGTGGTGAAGACCGGGGATACCCGGAATTTTCCCTGGCCTACCGGGTGGCCCACAGGCTGGGCTACCACCTGGACACCGAGCGGGCGAACGGGACCTTGCGGGATGCCCTGAAATCCCGCCCACCGGACCTGGTGTGGATCGAAAAGGGCACGATGATTCGCCCGTCCACGTTACGGCACGTGAAGACCACCCACCCGCGCCTGCCGGTCGTCTCCTATTCCGACGACGACATGTTCCTCGACCACAACCGGACCCGCGCCTACGTGAAGGGCCTCGGGTTCTACGACTGCGTATTTACGACCAAGGCGCGAAACCGCGATGCCCACGAACTGCCGGCCCTGGGCGCGCGCCGGGTCGTCGTCGTCGACAAGGCCTTTGACGCCCACCAGCACCACCCGGTCGAGGTCGGCGAACGGGACCGGGAGGACCTGGGCGGCGACGTGGGGTTCATCGGCACCTACGAGACGGAGCGGGCGCAATCCCTGCTGTTCCTGGCGCAGAACGGCGTCCGCGTGCGGGTGTGGGGGAACGGCTGGGAAAGTCCCGGCGAGGGCCATCCCAACCTGAGGATCGAGGGCCGCGCCGTCGTCAACACCGACGCCGATCTGCGCTACACCCGGGCGATCTGCGCCACGCGCATCAACCTGGGCTTCCTGCGCAAGCTCAACCGGGACCGGCATACGGACCGCAGCATCGAGATCCCGGCCTGCGCCGGGTTCCTTCTCGCCGAACGGTCCGAAGACCATGTGCGTCTGTTCGCCGAGGACCGCGAAGCCGTGTTTTTCGCCACCCCGGACGAGCTTCTCGCCAAGGTCCGCCATTACCTGGCCAATGAGACGGAACGGGCGGCGATCGCCGAGGCCGGACGCCGGCGCTGTCTCGACAGCGACTACAGCGAAACCGGCCGCATGCGGTTCATGCTTGCCGAGGTCCTTGGTCCACAGGCCCTTGGCACACCGCCGACAGGGCCTGGCGCAGGCCGTCCACATCGGCGTCGAAGTTCCAGCCCCTGATCCGCGCCGCCGCGGCGTCTCCCATCTCCCGGCAGCGGCCCCTGTCGGAAAGGAGTCGCGCCAGGGCCCGGCCGAGGGCCCCGGCGTCTCCCGACCTGTTCGCCGATATCCTGCGCCGCATCGACCGGCTCAGACCGAAGTCCATGCCAACATGACGAACGGGCTGCCGCTCATGCGTACCGACGACGGGACGGGTGTGTCTGGAACGCGGCCCGAACGGCGATATCGAATGCTGTCGCGGACAATCGGCTCCCTATCCCATGATATCGACAAGGCAGTGGTTGTCAAACGCAAGCTGCTTGCACGTAGAGAGATTCTGAGCCATGTTCAACCCGGTAGAAGGACTACACTTGGTGACTCCCGATTAGATGAGCACTGTCCCAGTCCATATCGATAGGACGACAAGGTTCATACCTGTCAAACAGCTCATGGGGCTCTCAAAAAAAGCCATTTTTATCGGGCTTTTTTCGCTCATCTATATTGGGGCGATCATTTACCTAGTCGATTTGGGCGATGTGATTTCCGTTCTGGGGCGAATTCCCGGGACAACATTGGCGACAGCCTCAGCTCTGGTTATCATCGCCAATTTGCTCGCTCTTGCGCGTACCGGCGCCGTCCTTAAGGCCCTCGGATTCCGGTCGGGATGGCGTGATCTGTTTCTCGCCTTTTCCGCAGGTAATGTATCAGGCTTGCCCCTGAACGTCGTAGGTCAGAGCTTGACACGGGCCATGGTGCTCGCGCGCGCGGGTATTCCCTTCAGCGTTACCGTCATAGCAACCTATATCGAGCGTTTTTTGGCCGCAGGACTACTGTTCATCTTTAGTCTCGTTGGGCTTTGGTTTCTTTTCGGTGCGATTGACTTTGATTTCCAACGGGGCGGTCGCGAAATTCTATTCACGATCGGTGGCATCGCAATTGTCGGCGGTGTGGTCGGGCTGACGGTATTTCGCGGGCAACTCATCGAGCGTAGCGCGCTATGTTTGCGCTGGGTGTTAAAGCTCTGGGCGAGCGGGGTTCTAACAATCCTTATTCACGGCGCGGGGCTTGGCGCATATCTGGTGCTGTTATCAGACTTAGGGCCGCATAGCATTTCGACGAGCCTAGTTGCGGCGTTGATTATCGTCATGTTCGTTTCGAGCCTGCCGATAAGTTTTGCCGGTTGGGGCCTCCGCGAGTTGAGCGCGGCCAGCACACTCAGCCTCATCGGTATATCGCCTGAGGTTGCCGTAGCCGCCGCAATTGCGATTGGACTGCTCTATCTGGCGGCAACGGGATTGTTCGGTGCCCTCAGCTTTTTTCTGTTGGCCAGAAAGCGTCAGGATGCGCCCGCCACACTGCAGGAACAAGATTCCACCCCGGTACAAACTGGTGCTTCGATAGGCCAGGATTGGGATGCTAAGATCGTCCAAGGATGCGCGATCATTTGCGCGATCTTGCTGTTCTTTCGGGTTCCAACGCAACTCGCAAATAGCGAATTCCTCATCAACGTCAATGTTGCCGACGTAATCGTCTTCATTGCCCTGAGTGTTATCGTACTTATGATTGCGGCGGGTCGGATCCGGTCTTTGTTCCCGCCATTTCTGACCATCACGCTCACCGGGCTCACCGCCGTCATAGGCGTTGGACTCATGATTTCCTACGCGCAGAATAATCTCGGCAATTGGGCGCTATACACGCGGGGTTTGGGATGGGTCCTCATGCTTGGCTATACCGCTCTTGGCGCTGTAATGGTCACCGTTGCCGGTAATAGCGGGCGCATGTTGATCGTACGGACGCTGATCGCTGCCGCCATAACCATTTGCGTCATACAGCTGCTCCTGCTCGCGTGGTCCGTGTTTGTATTTCCTGTCCCAGGGTATGGGTTGGCCTCTTCCTTTGTGGGCTTCGCGAATAATCGGAATGCTTTTTCCTTCGAGCTGGTCATGATCGGCATTCTCCTGGTCGTCGGTCGGAACGTCGGCTTTTTTGAAGAAAGACAATGGTTTTTCACCGCGGCCGTGGCGGTACTGACACTTACAATTTATTTCACCGGGTCGAGAACGGGCGCTGTCTTTGTCGTTGTCCTTGCCCTGCTCGATAATCTTTTGGTTAGACGATGGGCCGGCGACCGGTCCGATCCAAGATCCCGCGCAACCTTGCTGGCGGCAATTGCCATCGTAGCGGCCATACTTATGCCCTACATCGTGTATTTCGCGGCCTTAATCCTAGAGACCGCTTTGGGCATCGAGCTAAATTCAGACGCGGTGTTCGTTACACTTGCGGAGCTGGACAAACTCGGGGTCACGACACTTCTGCATCCATCGTCGGACATCGACCGGTGGGAAACAATTGTCGGCGGCTTGCGATTGTGGATCGATAGCCCGCTATTGGGCGCGGGGTTGGGTGCCTACGTGGAATTGGCCCGGGCGGCCGGTCTGAAAGCTCAGGGAATTCATTCCGTTTACATTTGGTTTCTGGCCGAGATGGGCATCCTAGGACTTGGCGTAGTCATGGGGCTGGCCGTGCTCATTACGATCAGGGCGTGGCGGATGATGGCGACGCCCTCATCGACGCCATGGGGATTCACGATAGTCGGGATCCTTGCCGTCATGGCCGTCGGCGGTCTGGTGCAAAATTTCTTCTACCAGCGCATATTCTGGTTTTTGCTGGGATTAACGGCGGCGGTTGATAGTGCGGGCATAAAAGAAACGTCGAACGCCCGGATATTCTTGATTGTCGTAGTCGCTTTTGGGCTGATTGTATTCTTCCTGGCCCTTTGATTTTTTCCCTTTCGGCCTGCTCGGCCGACGCATGGTCGTGGGCTCGTTGATCCGAACTTACAGGAACTATAATAAGTTCAGTTTGTATGCATTTATACCCGTATTCCTCATTCCACTCGGCAACTACCGCCTCAGCAGATTCCCCGTCAGTAATACCGTGCTCGCGAGTATATTTTTCGCCGATTTCAAAAACAACAACGATATAGCGGTTCATCACTTGACGAATGCGCTTTTACGACTGCGTGTTTACGACCAAGGCGAGAAACCGCGATGCCCACGAAACGGAACGGGCGGCGATCGCCGAGGCCGGACGCCGGCGCTGTCTCGACAGCGACTACAGCGAAACCGGCCGCATGCGGTTCATGCTTGCCGAGGCCCTTGGTCCACAGGCCCTTGGCACACCGCCGACAGGGCCTGGCGCAGACCCTCCACGTCGGCGTCGAAGTCCCAGCCCCTGATCCGCGCCGCCGCGGCCTCTCCCATCTCCCGGCAGCGGCCCCTGTCCGATAGGATTCGCGCAAGGGCCCGGCCGAGGGCGCCTGAGTCTCCCGGCGCGACCACGGCGCCGCAGGTTTCGTCGACCAGGTCCCCGGCGCATCCGCACTCGCCGGAGACGACGACGGCGCACCGGCCGTTCATCGCCTCGTTCACGGCCAGGCCCCAGGGCTCGCGGTGCGACGCCAGCACGAACACGTCGGCGAGGTCGTAGAAGGCCGGCATTTCGGTCTGGTTGCGGAAGCCGAGGACGCGCACGCGGTCGTCGCCGGCGGCCGCCTTCTCCAGGGCCGGGCGCAGGGCGCCGTCGCCGACGAACAGCAGGGTGGGATGACCGAGCCCGGCGTGGTCGAGCGCCCGGAAGGCCTCGACCAGCACCAGGGGGTTCTTGCGCGCCAGCAGCTTGCCGGCGAACAGGATGACCGGACCCTCGCCATCGAGCCCGAGGGCGGACCGGAACCGGGCGCGCTCGCCGGCCGCCGCCGCCGCCCGGGACCGGAAGAAGTCGTTGTCGACGGCGTAGGGCATGGGGAACAGCCGCCCGGGATCGACCCCGTGGGCGCGGTAGTAGTCCCGGTTGGCGCCGCCGACGGTGAGGAAGGCCCGGCAGCGGTCGAAGATCCACTTCAGGTACCGGCGCTTGAGGACCCCGCGCAGGGCCCGTCCGTCGGGCATGGCCGCCAGGGTGTTCTCGCCGCGCATGAGGACGGGGACGCCCCGGCGCCGGGCGGTGTCCATCGCCCGCCACGCCCGCGCACCCCGCCAGCCGTGCAGCCAGACCACGTCGCAGTCTTCGATGAACCCGGCCAGCCGCCTGTCCTCGGGCACGATCTCGTGGGCATACCCGTCCAGCAGCGGAACGTCCCACGTCACCGCCCGGCCGAAGCCCGCATCGAAGCGGCCCAGCGCGCCGCCCGCGTCCTTGTGGATGACCGTGAGGTCGATGTCGTCGAGCCCGGCGATCAGGCGCAGAAGGGGCGCCTGGTACTGGATCGGACGGTCGACGAGGTAGAGCAGGCGGATGGGCATGTGGGGCCGGTGATCCCTGCGGTGCTGCACTTATACCAAGGGACGCTGATCATGACCCATAGAGATCGCGTAGGCGGCTCGTCGGGCAGGAGGAAAGTTGCAGGCGATGCGGTGCATCGTCAAAACTTTTTCGACGCCCCCGACGGGCCGCATACGCGACCGCAACGGCGGCTTACCAAGGCTTTCGGACGGCGTCGCGCACGCTTCGCGATGCCCCGCATCGCCACGGCGCACGCTTAGGGCCGAAAACCTTGGTAAGCCGGCTCGTCGGGTCATGATCAGCG
>JADFHR010000117.1 GCA_022567015.1 Pseudomonadota bacterium | reverse complement strand
GTCTGCAGCTGTTGTTCGAACGCGAGTTGAGAGCCGGCGGCTACACCGTTTCCAAGGATGCGAACCTGATCCTGACGTTCGAGACCCGCGGCCAGGTGGGCGCGTGGTCGGACGGCGGACGGCGTCAGCTCCTGCAGTTGCAACAAAGCCAGGGGGTGGGCGGGCTCGACTCTCCGAAGGTCCGCCTCAACCTCTATGACAGCCGGCGCGGCGCCGTGTTCAACGAGGGCCGGACCGGCACCCAAATCACGACGCCCAGCACCTATCGCCTGGACGCCACCATCGACGACCGCACCGACGGCAAGCGCCTGTGGCAGGCGTGGACCACCGCCGCCGTGGGCGGGTCCGACGGCTTCACCCTGACCAAGGCCATGGTCCCGGTGATGGTGGCCGGTATCGGCCTCACCGTGAAGAGACAGACCTTCACCCTGCGCTGAGGGGCGCCGGCTCCAGCCCGGCTCCCAACCCTTTCCGTCGACATCCCAAGACCGCCCCAAGACCGCCGGCAGAACCCGCACGGGGCGGAAACCGTTGCCGTTCGCCCCGATTCCGGGTAGTAACCGGATTAGCTCCGCGCCCGGCACTACAAGCGGCGGCACGGCCCGTTTCGGCGCGGGGGAGCGGTCCCGCAGGCCACCATGGATGAATTTTTGCCCATGAGCGATCTCGCCGACAAGGCCCTGTTGCCCGCCGGAATGTGCGACGTGCTGCCCCCCGACGCCGCCTTCGAGGCGGATGTGGTGGAGCGGCTCATGGCGTCGTTCGCCGGCCACGGCTATGAGCGCGTGAAACCGCCCCTGATCGAGTTCGAGCAAAGCCTGCTCGCCGGCAGCGGCGCCGCCATGGCCGATCAGACCTTCCGCCTCATGGACCCGGTCTCCCAGCGCATGATGGGGCTGCGCCCGGACATGACCCTGCAGGTGGCGCGCATCGCGGCGACGCGGCTCAAGAAAAGGCCGCGCCCCTTGCGCCTCGGCTATGCCGGCCAGGTCCTCAGGGTGCGGGGCTCGCAGCTCAGGCCCGAGCGCCAGTTCGGCCAGGTCGGCGCCGAGCTCATCGGCGCGTCGGCGCCCAACGCCGACGCCGAGGTCATCCTGATCGCCGTCGAGGCGCTGAACGCGCTGGGCGTGGGCGAGATGTCGGTGGACCTCGGCCTGCCCACCCTCGTCCCCGCCGTCGTTGCCACCCTTGGCCTGGACAGCGAAACGGCGGCGCGCCTGCGCGCGGCGCTGGACCGCAAGGACGCCGCCGAAGTGGCCGCCATGGGGGACCGGCTGGGCGCCGACGCCGGGAAGACCCTGTTGGCCATGCTGGCCGCCGCCGGACCGGCCGAGGACACGATGGAGGTCCTGAACCGCCTGGCCCTGCCTGAGGAGGCGGTCCGGGAACGGGCGACCCTGGCCGCGGTGGTCGAGCGCGTGCGGGCGGGGGCGCCGGACCTGAACCTGACCGTCGATCCGGTGGAAAACCGCGGTTTCGAGTATCACACGGGCGTCACGTTTACCTTGTTCGCGCCGAACCTGCGGGGCGAACTGGGCGGCGGCGGGCGCTATCTTGCCGACGGCATCGACGGCGCGGGCGAACCCGCCACCGGGCTTACGCTGTTCATGGACACGGTGCTGCGCGCCCTGCCCAGGCCGGCGCCGCCGCGCCGCGTGTTGCTGCCCGCGGGCACGCCGGCGGCGGCGGGCCGGAAGCTGCGCGAAGAAGGCTGGGTCACCGTCGAGGCCATGGAGGCGGCCGCCGATGCGGCGGCGGAAGCCGAACGCATGGGCTGCGGTCATATGCTGGAGGACGGCAAACTCCGGGCCCTGGAACAAAAACGCGGGGGGTGAAGCGCAATGGCCAACGTGGTGGTCATCGGCACCCAATGGGGCGACGAAGGCAAGGGAAAGATCGTCGACTGGCTGTCGGAGCGGGCCGACGTGGTGGTGCGCTTCCAGGGCGGCCACAACGCCGGACACACCCTGGTCATCGACGGGGTCACGTACAAGCTCAACCTGCTGCCCTCGGGCGTCGTGCGCGGCGGCAAGCTTTCCATCATCGGCAACGGCGTCGTGGTCGATCCCTGGGCCCTGGCCGACGAAATCGAGGGGATGCGCGCCCAGGGCATCGCCATAAGCCCCGAGAACCTGAGCATCGCCGAAAACGCGCCGCTTATCCTGCCCCTGCACCGGGCCCTGGACCAGGCGCGGGAATCGGCGCTGGGCAAGGACAGGATCGGCACCACCGGGCGCGGCATCGGCCCGGCCTACGAGGACAAGGTGGCGCGCCGGGCCATTCGCGTAGGCGACCTGGCCGAACCCCAGGTGCTGGCGGAAAAGGTGGACAGGCTTCTGTTGCACCACAACGCGCTGCTGCGCGGCCTCGGCCTGCCCGAGGTCGACCGCGACGGATTGATCCAGGCCCTGGAGGAGATCACGCCCAAGATCCTGCCCTTCGCCGGCACCGTCTGGAAACAGTTGGACGAGGCCCGGCGCGCCGGCAAGCGCATCCTCTTCGAGGGCGCCCAGGGAACCATGCTCGACATCGACCACGGCACCTATCCCTTCGTCACCTCGTCCAACTCGGTGGCGGGCATGGCGGCGGTGGGATCGGGCCAGGGGCCGGGCGCCGTGGATTACGTGCTCGGCATTGTCAAGGCCTACACCACCCGGGTCGGCAGCGGCCCGTTTCCCACCGAGTTGCACGACGACGTGGGGAAGGGACTGGGCGAGCGCGGCCGCGAGTTCGGCACGGTCACCGGCCGGGCGCGCCGCTGCGGCTGGTTCGACGCCGTGCTGGTGCGCCAGGCGGTGAAGGTCAACGGCATCGACGGCATCGCCCTGACCAAGGCGGACGTGCTTGACGGCATGGACGAACTGAAGGTGTGCATCGGCTACCGCATCGACGGCGAGTCCCTCGACCACCTGCCCGCCAGCAGCGTCCAGCAGGCGAAGGTGGAACCCGTCTACGAGGTCATGGAGGGTTGGTCCGAAACCACCCGCGGCGCCCGCTCCTGGGCCGATCTTCCGGCCACCGCGGTCAAGTACATCCGCCGCATCGAGGAGATCATCGGGGCGCCGGTGGCGATGCTGTCGACCAGCCCCGAGCGCGAGGACACGATCTTGGTGCACGACCCCTTCGCCGATTGACGGAACAGCCCGCGATGCAGGGATCCCGGCGGTCCGCCGGGGTGCAATATTAACAGTTTGGCAACCGTTGACGCCTAGCATTCCGGCGCGCGTGGCGGCCGGACTTCGCCATGCCGCATGGGAAAGGCTGCGATGGCAGAGTCGCCCAACGACGCGGAGCGCGCCGGCAACGCAGACCCGTCCGTCGGCCCGGTCCTGCTCCGCGAACGCTACCTGATCGACCCCTCCTCCCCCCTCGGGGAGCTGGACTCCCCGTCCGCCAGGGCGTACGCCGTAGAGGACCGGCAAAATCTCGATTGCACGGTGTTCGCCCTCATCTGCGAGCCGGGCCTGCCGCCCCGCACCAAGGTGATGGCCACCCTCAGGGTCGCCACCTTCCCGGGCATGATGCCGCTCATCGAATGGGACACCGTGTACTGGCCGCCCCTGGGTCAGCGATGCATGGCGGTGATCTACGCACGCCCACAGGGCGGCAAGCTGCTCATGTCGGCGACGCCAAAGGACGGACGGATCAACGAGCACGACCTGTCACGCCTGGTCTTCGCCCCCCTGGCCAGGGCGGTGAATGAATTGGCGCGGCACAGGGTGACCCACGGGTCCATCCGGCCCGACAACCTGTTTTTCATGGACGAGGAACGGAAGGACGTGGTCCTCGGCGAGTGCGTGAGCGCTCCGCCCGGCTTCGACCAGCCCGCCGCGTTCGAGACCATCGAACGGGCCTTGACATCGCCCGCGGGGCGTGGCGAGGGCACCGTGGGCGACGATCTTTTCGCCTTGGCGGCGACGCTCGTGTGCCTCCTGCCGGGGCACAACCCGGTGGAAGACCTCAGCGAGGACGATTTGATCGCGGCCAGAACCAAATGGGGCAGCCATACGGCCTATTGCGGCAAGGCGCACATTCCCTTGGCGCTGATCGAGCCCTTGCGGGCCATGCTCAACGACGATCCGGGCAAGCGCTGGAACCGGGAGAAACTGGACCTGTGGGTCGATGGCAGCAGCGTGACGCCCACCCGGGTGAATTTGGCGCCGAGGTCGGAAACCGGTTTCCCGTTTGCCGGCAAGGAACACCACACCGCGCGCACCCTGGCGCGGGCGATGACCCAGAACGTGAGCGAGGCGGCGACGGCGATCAAACAGGGAGGGCTCGGCCTGTGGCTGCGCGGCGCCCTCAGAGACGTCAAACGCGCCGATAAGATCGACGAGATCGTCCACGTGGCGAAGGCCCACCAGGGCGATTGGCAGGGCAGCGACGATGTGGTCGTGGCCAAGGTCGCCATGCTCCTCGATCCCCAGGCACCCCTCCGCTACAAGGGGTTCTCCTTTCTGCCCGAAGGCTACGGTCCGGCGCTGGCGGTCGAGTTCACGCGCGGAGGCGACATCCAGATCGCCGCCGAGGTGGTGGCGCGCGAATTATCCGGGTTTTGGCTCTCCGCCCAGCAGGACGCGCGCTTGGACAAACGGGACATTGCGACGACCTTCGTCCAGTTGCGGGGTTTCCTGCAGATCAACGAGCCCGGCTACGGGATCGAACGCTGCCTTTACGAACTCAACCCCAGCCTGCCGTGTCAGAGTCCGCTCGTCACCGGGGACCACGTGGTCGACATCGAGGACCTGCTGCCCTGCCTGGACCGCAAGGCGACGGGCGGCGAAACCAACGCCAAGCCCATGGACCGCCATATCGCCGCCTTCATCGCGGCCCGCTTCGGCGAGGACACCGAGCCGCACCTCAAGGCGCTCGCCGCCACCGAAGAGGGAATGTCCCTCATCGGCATGTTGAGCCTGCTGGCGTTCCTGCAATGGCGCCTGAGGCCGGGCGCCCTTTACGGTCTTTCCAGTTGGGTTGGGGGTCTTCTCGGGCCGGCCATCAACCTTTACCACAGCCGCACGGTCCGGGACGAGGTCGAGCGCGCGATCCCCCGTCTGGTCCGCCAGGGGAGCCTGCCCGAGATTTTCGACCTCGTCGACGACGCCGAGGCACTGACGCGCGACGCCGAGAGGTACGCCGCGGCGCGGGCCGCGTTCATCACGGCGGAAGCCGAAATCGAGCGCCTCGCGGACAAAGGCGCGGCGCGGGCGGCGGCGGCGGAGCGGACCGGTCAGAGGGCGGCGGCCGTGATGTCCGTCGTCATCTCCCTGGCCGTGGTGGCGGTCGTTCTCATTTCCGAGATCCGGTAGGGCCGGGCGGCGACCATGGCAAGACAGGCAGTCCGACAAGCGGCGGCAAGGCCCCAACCGGGAAGGCGCGCAAAGGCCGGCTGGCTGTTCATCGTTTTCGCGCTCCTGCTGATCGTCTCGCTGCCGACCGTGTTGCTGCTTCTCTTCGGAATGCTGCCCGCCATCGTCGCCTACGTCATCGACCCGTCGAAGCACAAGACCTCCACGATCTGTGTCGGCGCCATGAACTTCGCCGGCGTTTTTCCGTACCTCTTGAGCCTGTGGACCGGCATTCACTCCATCAACGTCGCCCTCGGTATCCTGACCGACATCTTCGCGTTGATGGTGATGTACAGCACCGCCGCCGCCGGCTGGATGGTGTTCATGGCCGTCCCTCCGGTGGTCGGGGCCTTGCTGAATGTGAGGGATGGGCGCCGCATCGCCGCCTTACGCGCCCGACAGCAGCGCATCGTCAGGGAGTGGGGCAGGGACGTGGCCGAAACCGCGCACCCGGCGGAGACGGAAATCGGCGCCTAGCGGCGTTCCACGCGCCGGAGGTCAGCTTGCGATGCGCTGCTCTATGAGCGCGTTTTTCACGGATTTCTGGAGCTTCTGGAAAGCCCGCACCTCGATCTGGCGCACCCTCTCGCGCGAGATGCCATAGTGCCGGCTGAGGTCCTGGAGCGTCGCCGGGGTGTCTTTCAGGCGCCGTTCGGCCAGGATGTGGCGCTCGCGCTCGGACAACACCTTCATGGCGCGGCCCAGCAGCTTGCGCCGGCCGCCCAGCTCCTGGCTCTCGGCCAGGTCCGTCTCCTGGTCCTGGGTCTCGTCGACGAGCCAGTCCTGCCACTCGCCCTCGCCGTCCCCGCGCATGGGCGCGTTCAGGGAATGCCAGGGGTGGGCCAGGCGGCGGTTCATGGTGATCACGTCGGTTTCGGAGACGCCGAGGCGGTCGGCGATCCGGGTCACGTGCTCGGGCAGCAGATCGCCGTCCTCGAGGGCCTGCATCTGGCCCTTGAGCTTGCGCAGGTTGAAAAACAACTTCTTCTGCGCCGCCGTCGTCCCCATCTTCACCAGGGACCACGAGCGCAGGATATATTCCTGGATGGCGGCGCGGATCCACCACATGGCGTAGGTGGCGAGGCGGAACCCGCGGTCCGGATCGAAGCGCCGGATCGCCTGCATCATGCCCACGTTGCCTTCCGAAATGAGATCCCCCAGGGGCAGGCCGTATCCCCGGTAGCCCATGGCGATCTTGGCCACCAGGCGCAGGTGGCTGTTCACCAGCTTGTCGGCCGCCTCGGTGTCTTTGTGCTCGCTCCAACGCCGGGCCAATCGGGATTCCTCGTCGGCGCGCAGCATGGGGAACGCACGGATCCTTTGCAGATACCGCGACAGGTTCCCCTCGGGCGAAATCTCGATATCGAGCGAAAGGGACGCCATGTCGTGCTCTTCTCCTCGGTTCCAAACACCCAAGGCCCGCCAGCATCGTGTTGCACCAGCGATGATGTCGGGCCCGCATTACGGACGCCGATAATACCTTACCAAATTGGTCATGTATAGAAAAAAACTAAAGCGCCTCTAATAAACCTACGAGCTCATTGATATCAGGCGGTATTTCACTCCTGAACCGGAGCCACTTTCCGCTTCCCGGATGGCGGAACCCGATCAGGCAGGCGTGCAGCGCCTGGCGGTCGAAGGCCGCCACGGCCCGCCGCGCCGCCTCCGGGGCGTCCCTGAGGCGCCTCCCTGCGTCACGGCCGTACAGCGGGTCGCCGATGATGGAATGGCCCAGGCCGGCCATATGGACGCGAATCTGATGGGTGCGTCCGGTGGCCAGCCGGCATTGGACCAGGCTGGCCCGGGTTCCGACGACCTTGAGCACGCGATAGCGGGTCAGGGCCGGCTTGCCGCCGCGCGCGACCACCGCCATCTTCTTGCGGTTCCGGGCGCTGCGCCCGATGTTGCCGGCGATCTCGCCCTGGCGCGGGGCGGGCACCCCCCACACCACGGCCTGGTAGACGCGCGCCACACTGTGTTCGCCGATCTGGGCGGACAGATGACGGTGGGCGGCGTCGTTCTTGGCCGACACCATGAGGCCGCTGGTATCCTTGTCCAGGCGGTGCACGATGCCGGGCCGGGTGACCCCTCCGATGCCCGACAGACTGTCGCCGCAATGGGCGAGCAGGGCGTTGACCAGGGTGCCGTCGGGATGGCCCGGCGCCGGGTGGACCACCAGGCCCGCCGGTTTGTCGATGACGATCACGTCGTCGTCCTCGTAAACCACGTCCAGGGGCAGGGCCTGGGGCCGGGGCGCGGCGGGCCGCGGCGCGGGCACGGTGAGGTCGAACCGCTCGCCCGCCCGGACCCGGTGGGCGGGGTCGCGCACCGGCCCCGCACCGTCCGTGGCGCGCACCACCAGTCCGGCCAGGATCAGCGCCTTGAGCCGCGTGCGCGAGAGCGCCGGCACGGCGTCCGCCAGCAGCTTGTCCAGCCGCGTCCCGGCCTTGTGCTCGGGGACCGGAACGGTATATGAGGGTTCGGGGGCCGGGTTCTCCATCGCCAGAGACTGAAACGAAACCATGCAGGTACTCAAGGGCCTCGTTATCGGGATGGGACTCCTGATCGCCGCCGGGATGGCGCTGTTCGCCTACGGCCTGTACCAGAAGATCGCCGATCCGGAGTTCACGTTCTTCCCCGCCGAGCCCGGGGACGCGCCCCCGGTTCCCGCCGCGCCCCCGGTTTCCGCCGCGCCGCGGCTTGCCGCGCCCGGGGCCTTCGGCACCATCGCCGTTCCCCTGCCCGAGGGCTGCATCCTTGCCCGGGTCATCCCCGAGGGCGACCGGCTCTACCTGCGCATCGGCCCCGCCGGGCGGTGCGAGCGCGTCGTCGTCGTCGACGTCGCCACCGGCTCGGTGCTCGGCACCATCACGGTGGGCCCGTGATCGTCCTCCCCCGCGCCGTGGTCACCCACATCGCCGAGGCCGCCGAGGCCGCCTACCCGGACGAGTGCTGCGGCCTTTTGGTCGGCCGCGCGGAGGCCTCGGGAGACCGCCTCGTCAGCCGTGTCGCGGCCAGCCCCAACGTCGCCGAAGGGAACACCCGCGACAGCTTTCTCGTCGATCCGAAGATCCAGTTCGACCTCATGCGCGAGCTCGGCGACGGACCCGAATCCATCGTCGGCCACTACCATTCCCACCCGCACCACGGGGCGGCGCCGTCCGAGCGCGACCGCCGGTCGGTCTTCTATCCCGACCACGTCTGGGTCATCGTCGCCGTCGACGGAGGCCGCGCCGGCGACATGACCGCCCATCTCTTCGACGCCGGCCGCGGCCGGTTCAGGGAAATCCCGTTGCGGGTTACGGGCTGACGGCCCTATCCTCGGCGCCCCAAAAGGGGGGAAGGATCCTCCATGAATTTCTGCAGCGACAATACCACCGGCGCCGCGCCGGAGATCCTGGCGGCCCTCGCCGCCGCCAACGACGGCGCCGCCATGCCCTACGGCAACGACGCGTTCACCCGCCGCGTCGAGGCCAGGATCGCCGAGGTCTTCGAGACCGAGGCCGACGTCTTCCTGGTGGCCACGGGCACGGCCGCCAACGCGCTCAGTCTCTCGGTCATGACGCCGCCCTTCGGCGCCGTGTTCTGCCACGCCCGGTCCCACATCCAGTGCAACGAGTGCGGCGCGCCCGAGTTCTACAGCGGCGGCGCCAAGCTGGTCCCGTTGCCCGGCGACGACGGCAGGATAGCCGCCGATGATCTGCTGGCCGCCCTGGCCGCCCACGACCCCGGGGTGCATCACGTCCAGCCCGCCGTGGTCAGCCTGTCCCAGTCCACCGAGGCCGGCACCGTGTACTCCGTCGACGCGGTGCGCGCCATCGCCGACGTCGCCCATGGCCACGGCCTGAAGGTGCACATGGACGGGGCGCGCTTCGCCAACGCCCTGGTCGCGCTCGGATGTTCGCCGGCCGACGCCACGTGGCGGGCCGGCGTCGACGCGCTTTGCCTGGGGGCGACCAAGAACGGCGCCTTCGCCGCCGAGGCGGTGGTCCTGTTCGACCGCGCCCTGGCCGAAACGTTTGCCTACCGGCGCAAGCGGGGCGGCCACCTGCTGTCCAAGGGACGCTTCCTCGCCGTCCAGTTCGAGGCCTATTTCGCCGACGGGCTGTGGCTGAAGAACGCCGCCCACGCCAACGCCATGGCGGCGCGCCTGGCCGACGGCCTGAAAGGCGTGCCGGGGGCGGCCCTGCGCCATCCGGTCGAGGCCAACGAGGTCTTCGTCTCCCTGCCCGAGCCGGTGATCGGGGGCCTGCTCGACGACGGATTCCAGTTCTACCGCTGGGAGAGGGAAGGCGCGACCCTGCTCAGACTGGTCACCGCGTTCAACACCCGCGCCGAAGACGTCGACGCCTTCGCCGCCGCCGCCCGGCGCCACGCGGGCGCGGCGGCGGCCCGGCAAGGCACTTGATCGGCAACGGCGAATCCTTGTAAAGGAAGGGGCTTCGCCGGGTCCCCATCGTCTAGTGGCCTAGGACATCGGCCTCTCACGCCGAAAACGGGGGTTCGAGTCCCCCTGGGGACGCCAGTCTTTTCAATGGGTTGGA
>JADFHR010000295.1 GCA_022567015.1 Pseudomonadota bacterium | reverse complement strand
GGGGGGTGGCCCCCCCGGCTACGATATACGGGGGACGCCCCCGCGGCCCCCGGCGTCGTCGCGCGCCGCTTGTGGTGCACGCACACCAAGGCGCGACGCGCTCCTAGCCGGAAGCCTCGCAACGCCGTCGTAGGGGTACAATTTAGCTGATGCAGGCCACTAATCCCGTTCATGACAGCACGCTCCCTTTGCCGGCGGCTCCGTGATGGGCACGGAGGATACCATGGGCCTCCGTTCGCCGCCACCGCCCGGCGCCGGCCGCGAAACCATTTGGGCGCTCCCCCCCCGGATGGTAGAAGGCATTGGCCGGGGGCGCAGCGCACAAGGGAATCCGCCGAGGAAAATGAGCAAGGTCGATGACGCCATCGGGGTTTGCCGCCGGTCCGCCGAGATGCGGCCCGAGACCGCCGACGACCACGACGCCCTGGGCACCGCGCTCAAGGAACTGGGCAAGCTCGACGAGGCCCTGGCCGCCTACCGGCGGGCCCTCGAGATCGAGCCCGGGCATGCCGGCGCCCACAACAATCTGGGTCACGTGCTGCAGAAACTCGGCCGGTTCGAAGCGGCCGCCGCCGCCCACCGGCGGGCCATCGCCATCCGGCCGCGATTCGCCAAGGCCCATTCCTTCCTCGGCCTCGCGCTCTCGGCCCTGGGCCGGCCCGGCGCGGCGATCGAGGCCCACCGGCGCGCCGCCGCGATCAAGCCCGATTACGCGAGGGCCCATTACAACCTCGGGAAACTGTTGCTGGAACAGGGCGATCCGGCTGCCGCGGTGCGCGTGTGCGACGCCTATCTCGAGGCCCATCCCGGGCACATCCGCGTGCTCGCCTTCAAGGCCGTGGCGCTGGACGAAATGGGGGAACGCGACTCGGCGCGCACCCTGGTCGACTTCGACCGCTTCATCCGGGCGACGCGCCCCGCGGCTCCGGCCGGGTTCCGCGGCATGGCCGATTTCAACGCCGCCCTGGCGGGCCACGTTCGCCGGCACCCGACCCTGGTCTACGCGCCGACCAGCCGGGCCACCCGCTCGGGCAAACATACGGCCGAACTTCTGGGCCGGCCGAAGGGTCCGGCCGCGGCCCTGGAAGGGATGATCCGAAGTGCCGTCGAAGACTATATGGAGTCGTTGCCGGCGCAGTCGTCCCATCCCTTTATCGCCACCCGGCCGAAGCGCTGGGGGCTGACCGCGTGGGCGGTCGTCCTCGGAACACAAGGCTATCAAACCGCCCATATTCACCCGGACGGGTGGTTGAGCGGCGTCTATTACGTCAAGATACCGGCCGCCATCGGCACCCCCGGGGGGCCACCGGGGGGTGTCCCCCCGACAACGTATGCGGGGGGCGCCCCCGCGACCCCCGGGGGGCCACCGGGGGGTGTCCCCCCGACAACGTATGCGGGGGGCGCCCCCGCGACCCCCGGACAAGGCCAGGCCGGCTGGATCGAGTTCGGGCGGCCGAGGGCGCATTACCATTGCACCCGGGAACCGGAGGTGGAGGCGTTCCGCCCCGAAGAAGGACTGATGATGGTGTTCCCTTCCTATTTCTACCACCGGACCATCCCGTTCGAAGCGGCGGAACAACGCATCAGTATCGCCTTCGACGTGCTGCCGGAAGCCTGAACCGGGCGCCGCCGGCCGCCGGATGATCTGCCTGGAGTTCACAACGAGGGTGTAGGGAATGAAGCGGGACAAGCGCCGCCGCGCCAAGGGGCGGAAAACGACCCGTCGGACGACGCCCCGCCGCCCACCGGCGGCGGGGGACCGGGCCGCACCCGGGTACGCGGGCCAGGATGACGGGCCCGGTGCCGATGGGTCCGTCCCCGCCGTGCTCAAGCAGGCCTTTGCCGCCCACCAGGCCGGCAACCTGCAAGAGGCGGTCCGTCTGTACCATCGGGTCCTGGCGATGCAGCCCAGCCACGCGGACGCCCTCAATCTATGCGGGGTGGCCACCTTCCAGTCGGGCGACGCGGACAGCGCGGTCAAAATGCTGCGGGCGGTGGTCGGCCTGCAGCCCGACCACGTGGATGCCCTGAATAACCTGGGCAACGTCCTCAAGGCGTCGGAAAGGCTGGACGAGGCGGAAGCCGCCTACCGGCGCGCGCTGACGGTCAAGCCGGACTACGCCGATGCCCACTACAACCTGGGCATTGTGCTGGAGGCGACCGCCAGGCCCGACGCGGCCGAGGCCGCGTACCGGCGCGCCCTCGACATCAGTCCGGCCTTCGCCGGGGCCCATTTCAACCTGGCCAACGTGCTCAAGGCGTTGAGCAGGCTCGACGAAGCCGTGGACGCCTACGGGCGGGCCCTCGACATCACGCCCGACCACGCCGACGCCCACAACAACCTGGGCAACACCCTTTACGAGCTCGGCCGGATGGAAGAGGCCGAGTCCGCCTACCGGTGTGCCCTGGTCTTCAAACCCGACCACGCCGACGCCCATTACAACCTCGGCATCGTGCTCCAGGAAACCGGCAGGCACGACGATGCCATCGCCGCCTACCGCCGCGCCCTGCGCGTCGAACCGGAGTATGTGCCGGTC
>JADFHR010000116.1 GCA_022567015.1 Pseudomonadota bacterium | reverse complement strand
CGCCGTTGCGGTCGCGTATGCGGCCCGTCGGAGGGCGTCGAAAAGTTTTGACGATGCACCGCATCGCCTGCAACTTTCCTCCTGCCCGACGAGCCGCCTACGCGATCTCTATGAGTCATGATCAGCGACCCTTGGTATAAGCTCGACTCTCACCGCGTAATTTTGCGATCCGGCGATCCCGGACCATTGTTTATCCGTGTCCATCCGTGTTCGATCGCGACCGTTCACCATTCCACGGCAATGATCTTCCGATGGAAATGCGCATGTTCATTTGACACGGATGAACACGGATGGACAACGGTTCGGCGTCGCCGGAAATAAAGGGGCGCCTTAAACTTACTGTCAGGGCACGGACAGAACGTCCGCCCCTTGCCGGGGGAAAGGTTTTTTTGAAATACAGAGATCACCGAGATCACAGAGGAATTCACGGAGCAGAAAAACAGGGAACGGAAATACCGCTTCGCTCTGTGAAGGAATTAAAGGATTTCGGCGGGTGATAACCGGAGAGGGCAGACGCGAGGAATCTCTGTGGTCTCTGTGATCTCTCTGTGGTCTCTGTGGTGAATTCCACCGCCGCCGCCGGGGGCGTCAGCGGCGCACCAGGATGGTCCACTCGGGCAGGGGATAGTCGTCGATCAGCGTCGCGTCGGGCGACAGCGCCTCCCGGCAGAAGTCCAGAAACGCCTGCGGATCGCCGTAATAGAGCCCGTCTTCTGGGCTTCCGCCGTCCGCGCCCGGCATGTTGAAGGCCAGGCCCTTGGCCGTCCTCGACCACAGCTGGGCGAGGCTCGCCTTCACGTAGTCGGTCCACTCGCCCTCGTCCACGTCCGCCCTCAGGTTGTAGGTCCCCGAGGCGAAGGAGTAGTCGGCCTCGCGGGTGGCGATCAGGCTCTGGACCAGGGAAACCCGGGGATCGTCGACGCGGCGCCTCGCCGAATCCACCATGTCTTCGCAGATGTCGTAGCCGAAGTACCGGCCGCCCCGCATGACGGGCAGGGGTTCCAGGAAATCGAAGAAGGCGGCGTAGCCGCAGCCCAGGTCGTTGATGGTGACGCCGCCCGCGTTGCCCTCGTCCTCGAGGACGCGGACCAGGATTTCGAAGCGCAGCCGCTGGCCGTCCTCGTTCTTCCACAGGACGCCCAGGGGCCGGGCGCCGAACCGCTCCAGCCGCTGCCCGTAGAGGACGGCGATGGGGGCAAGGAACTCCGGGGAACGTTGCAGGATGGTGGGGACCATGGTGTCGGAGCCTGCGGGGTGGGGAACCGTCTGCGGCCCGTTAGAACGCCGCCCAGTCGGGCTTCCTCGGCGTGATGCGCGCCTCGCCGGCGGTAAAGCGGGCGCCGGCCGCCTTGTCCAGGTGCTCGAGGCGGATCAGCGCCAACCCGACGCCGCCGCGGGCCGAGCGCATCACGCCGGCCTCCTTGCCGTCGACCATGATCGGCGTGCCCGAGGGCGGGACGGGGCCGTCGATGTCCACCGGCATCAGGCGCTTCTTGGTCAGTCCCCGGTACTTGGTGCGCGCGGTAAGCTCCTGGCCCATGTAACACCCCTTGTCCCAGTCGACGCCGTTCAGTTCATCGAAACCGCTCTCCAGCAGGGTCGCCTTTTCCACCACCATGTCGCGGCTGCCGTCGGGCAGGCCGAGGCCCAGGCGGAGCGTGTCGTATTCGGCCGCCGTCGCCGCCACGAACCCGGCCTTCTCCAGGGCCCGTCCGGCGCCGGGGCGGGGCAGCACGGCGCGCGCGCCAACGGCGGCCAGCCGCGGGTCCACGTAGGCGAGGCCGCCGGCGAACGGCGCCGCCTGCCCGGCCTGCCCGGCAAGGCCCAGGGACTCGAAGACGCCCTCGCCGAACAGCGCGGCGACGGCCAGTTCGCCGGTGCGCTGGCCGAGGGTGACCCTGGCGCGCAGCTTGTAGACGCCGAGCCGCCGCATAAGGTCGTCGGCGCGCCCGGCCTCGCAGTCGACGACCAGGGTGTCGCCCATCTGGACCATGAAGAAGTCGTGCAGGTACTTGCCCTGGGGGGTGAGAAACGCGGCGTGCACCGCGCACGCGGCGCCCACCTTGTCGACGTCGTTGGAAACCAGCCCCTGAAGGAAGCCGCGTGCGTCCTCGCCCTCGACGGCGATGAGGCCACGGTCCTCCAGCAACGCGTATGATGGTGCCGCCATGCGCCTTTAATACCAAGGAGCGTTGATCATGACCCATAGAGACGGCTTGCCGAGGTTTTTGGTATAACCCGTTGTCCCGCCGTCCGCGTTAACAATTGGGACATCGGAGGGGCCTTGGCAAGGGGTGTGCTCTTTGCAAGTTTGGCCGGCCGACGTATAAACACGCAAAATGCACGCCATTCCGATCACCGGCCGCGTCCGTTTTGGCGGCTTCATCCCACCACGCCGGCCGCCGGGTCCATGAGGATTCTGTTCATCACGGCGACCCGTGTCGGCGATGCGGTCCTGTCCACGGGCCTTCTCGATCACCTGATCGGGGAGAACCCCGACGCCCGCGTGACCGTGGCCTGCGGGCCCATGGCGGCGCCGCTGTTCGAGGCCGTGCCCAATCTGGAGCGCATTATCGTCCTCGAGAAGCAGGCGTTTTCGCTCCACTGGGTGCGCCTGTGGGCGGCCTGCGTGGGACGGTACTGGGACGTCCTGGTGGACCTGAGGAATTCGCCCACGCCGTATCTGTTGGCGGCCGGGGCGCGGCACCGCCGGGGAGGCGGCCGCCAGCCGGTGCACCGGGTGCGGCAACTGGCCGCGGTGGTGGGCCTCGAGGCGGATCCGCCGGCGCCCCGTCTGTGGGTCGCGGAGAAGCACCAGGCAAAGGGCAAGGCCCTCGTTGCCGACGGGCCGCCGGTGCTGGCGGTGGGGCCCACGGCCAACTGGGAGGCCAAGATGTGGGGGACCGGGAAATTCACCCAACTGGTTGGGCGTCTGTGCGCCGCCGACGGAATCCTGCCCGGCGCCCGCGTCGCCGTATTCGGCCATGCGGCGGAACGGCCCGCCGCCCGCGGCCTGATCGACGCCATACCGCCCGAGCGGTGCATCGACCTGGTCGGACAGGGGGACCTTCTGGCGGTGTTTGCCTGCCTTCGCCGCTGCGCCTTCTATGTGGGCAACGATTCCGGCCTTATGCACATGGCGGCGGCCAGCGGCGTCCCGACCCTCGGCCTGTTCGGGCCCAGCGACGCCGAGCGGTACGCCCCCTGGGGTCCGCTGACGGCGGTGGCGCGGACGGCGATCCCCTGCGAAGACCTGGTCGGCGCGCCGGATTTCGACCACCGGGCGACGGCTTCCCTGATGGACAGCCTCAGCGTCGACGCCGCCGAGGCCGCGGCGCGGGCGCTGTGGCGTCGCTGCCAGGGACCGGCGGCATGAACCGGCGGCATGCGGGGCATGCCCGGGTGAGTCTCTGATGCGCGTCCTGCAGGCCATGGCCGGCGGCGAATTCGGCGGCGCCGAGGCCTTCTTCACCCGCCTCGTGCTGGCCCTGGCGCGCGCCGGCCTCGAGCAGCGCGTGGTGATCCGGCGCCACCCCCGGCGCGCCGCCATCCTCGGCGCCGGCGGCGTCGACCCGGTGCAACTGCCCTTCGGCGGCCCGCTGGACGTGCGCACGCGATTGGCGTTGCGGCGCGAGATCAGGCGTTTTCGCCCCGCCGTCGTCGTCACCTGGATGAACCGGGCGACGCACCTGTGTCCGCGCGGCGATTTCGTTCACGTGGGCCGGCTCGGCGGCTATTACGACGTCAAGTACTACCGGCGCTGCGACCACCTGATCGCCAACACCGAGGACATCGTGGAATACCTGGAGAAATCGGGCTGGCCGGCCGACCGGGCCCACTACCTGCCCAATTTCGCCAGCCAGGAGAGGGCGCTGCCGGTCTCCCGCGCCGAGTTGTACACCCCCCCCCGCGCGCCGGTTCTCCTGGCCCTCGGCCGCTTGCACGAGAACAAGGCCTTCGACGTGTTGCTCCGCGCCCTGGCCCAGGCCCCCGACGTCTACCTGTGGCTGGCCGGCGATGGGCCGTTGCGCGGCGAGCTGGAAGGCCTGGCGCAGCACCTGGCGGTCAAGCCCAGGGTGCGCTTCCTGGGCTGGCGCGAGGACACCGCGGCCCTTTTCGCCGCCGCCGACGTCTTCGTCTGTCCGTCGCGCCGCGAGCCCCTGGGCAACGTGGTGATCGAGGCCTGGGCGCAGGGCGTCCCGGTGATCGCCGCCGACAGCCTGGGTCCGGGCACCCTGATAGAGCACATGGAGACCGGCGTGCTGACGCCGGTGGACGATGCGGCGGCGCTCGCCGACGCCATCCGCGGGGTCGTCGGCGACGAAGCCTTGCGCGCGCACCTCGCCGGCAAAGGGCGCGCCGAATACGAGGCGCGCTTCACCGAGGCCGCAGGCGTGCAACGCTATCTCGACTTCTTCGAAAAGATCGCGTCCTGATGTGCGGCATCGCCGGCATCATGACCGCCGACGGCTCGCCGCCCAGCGAGCCGGTTCTCGAGCGCCTGGCCGACGCCCTCGCCCACCGCGGGCCGGACGGGCGCGGGCGCCACATGGCCGACGGCGTGGGCATGGTGCAGACCCGGCTCGCCATCATCGACCTGGAAACCGGCGACCAGCCCATCTATGCGCCGGCCGGGGCGGCGGACGCCGCCGCCATCGTCGCCAACGCCGAGATCTACAACTATGTGGAACTGCGCGCGGACCTGGCCGGCGCGGAATTCACCACCCGGTCCGACTGCGAGCCGGCGTTGCATCTGTACCTTCGCCACGGCCTGGATTTCACCGGGCTCCTGCGCGGCATGTACGCCATCGCCATCCACGACCGGGCGCGCAACCGCCTGGTCCTGGCCCGCGACCCCTTCGGCATCAAGCCGCTCTATTACACCGAATCCGCCGGCCGCTTCGCCTTCGCCTCCGAGCCCCAGGCCCTGCTCAAGGCGGACCTGGCGGCGCGCGCGCTCCGGACCGAAAGCCGGGACGAGCTTTTCCAGCTGCAGTTCACCTGCGGGCGGAGGACGGCCTTCAAGGGCATCCAGCGGCTGCTGCCCGGCGAGACCATCGTCGTCGAGCGCGGCCACGTCGTCAAACGGCGGCGCCGGAAAGCCCTGCCCGACGGCGCGCCCGAGGCCTGGGGCGCGGCGGAGGCCGGCCGGCGCCTGGCCGACGCGCTGACCGACAGCGTCACGGTGCACCAGCGCTCCGACGTGCCCTATGGCATGTTCCTGTCCGGCGGCGTCGATTCGTCGGCCTTGCTGGCGCTCATGCGCGAGCTCAACGACGAACCGGTGCACGCGTTTTGCGCCGGGTTCTCCGCGCCCGGCGTCGCCGACGAACGGGACCACGCCCGCGTCGTCGCCGAGGCGGCCGGGGCGCGCTTCGAAGCGGTGGAGTTCGCCGAGGACGATTTCTGGCGGCTGCTGCCCGCCGTCGCCGCGGCCATGGACGACCCGGCCGCCGACTACGCGCTGCTGCCCAGCTACAAGCTGGCGCGCCTGGCCCGCGAGGCCGGCCTCAAGGTGATCCTCACCGGCGAGGGCGGGGACGAACTGTTCGCCGGCTACGGCCGTTACCGGAGGAACGCCCGCTGGCGGCTGTTTGGCGGCCGCCCCATGCGGTCCCGCGGCGCCTTCGACGGCATGGACGTGCTGCGCACCTATCCGGGCAACTGGCGCGCCGGAATCGGGATGGCCGAGGTTGCCGAAAAACGGCCCGGCCGCACCCGGTTGCAGGTCGCCCAGGCCGTGGACTGCACCGACTGGCTGCCCCACGACCTTCTCGCCAAGCTCGACCGCTGCCTCATGGCCCACGGGGTGGAGGGGCGCACGCCCTTTCTCGACCCAAAGGTGGCCGAGGTGGCCTTCCGCCTGCCCGACCGGCTCAAGGTGCGGCGCGGCCTGGGCAAGTGGCTTTTGCGGCGCTTCGTCAAGCGCCGGCTTCCCTCGGCCCGTCCGTTCTCCAGGAAACGCGGCTTCACCGTGCCGGTGGCCGGCTGGATCGCCGGCCGGGGCAGGGACCTGGGTCCCCTGGTGGCGAGGCAGCCCGGGGTGCGGGAGGCCTGCCGGCCGGGTGCGGTCGAGGACCTGTTCGCCGGGTCCGGCAAACGGCAGGGCCGGGCGGCGTGGAACCTCCTGTTCTTCGCGCTCTGGCACCGCACCCACATCGAAGGCCTGGCCCCCGAAGGCGACGTCTTCGAGACCCTGGCGTCGAAGACATGAACGAGACTCCCGGTGCCCGCCCGATGGCGCCGGAAGACCGTTTTTGCTAACATGAAAGAAATCCGTGCGCCCATGGGAAGGCGACCGTGAAAACCATAACCGTTGCCATCGACGACATCTACGTACCGGTCAAGCGGCGCCGGGACCTCAACCCCGAAACCGTCGAGACCCTGGCCGAGAGCATCATGGAAGACGGCATGAAGACGCCCATCGGCGTGCGCCGGGACGGCGACCGCTTCGTCCTGGTGTCCGGGTTGCACCGGCTGGAGGCGTGCAAGGCGCTGGGCGAGGAAACCATAAACGCCAACGTGGTCCAGGCGCGCAAGTTCTGAGCCCGGGATTGTAACCGGCGCCAGCAGCGTCTGGCAAAAATCGGGAGTTTCCTCTACACTGGCGCGGCCGGGCAGGGGGGACGCCGGCGGTGTCCGCCCGAGCGTACCGGCTGCCGGGTTCCGGCGCCTGTGTGTGAACGTTTGAGGGAGGCACCCATGGCCCGGGTGATGATCACCTGTCCCGAAACGGGAAAGCCGGTATACACCGGCATGACCTTCGACTGGCATGCCTTCGAATCGGTGCAGATCGGCGAGAAGTCCGTTCCCTGTCCCGCCTGCGGCAAACTGCACACCTGGCGCAGGGTGGACGCCTATCTGGACGAGGACGGCGGCGGCGCCTGAGGCGTAGGCGAAAAAGGGAACGCAAGGGACGGCGGGGGAACACGCAAACCGTCCCTGGTTTTTTTCCGTGCTATAACGCCGCCGGCTGCAAGGATGGGGAAACGTGGCTGAGACCCCTCGGATTACCCTGCGCCGGCCCGACGACTGGCACGTGCACCTGCGCGACGGCGACGTGCTGGCCGCGGTGGCGCCCCTGACGGCGCGCCGGTTCGGCCGCGCCATGGTCATGCCCAACCTGGTGCCCCCGGTCGCCACCGCCGAGGCGGCCGCGTCGTATCGGGAGCGCATCGTCGCGGCGCTGCCCGCGGGCGCCCGGTTCACGCCGCTGATGACGTGCTACCTCACCGATACGACGGACGCCGACATGGTGGCCCGGGGCTTCGCCGACGGGGTGTTCGCGGCGGTCAAGCTGTATCCGGCCCACGCCACCACCCATTCGGCCGCCGGCGTCACCGACATCGCCCGCGTGCGCGGGGTGCTGGAGCGCCTGCAGGAGATCGGCATGCCGCTTCTCGTGCACGGCGAGGTGGCGGACCCGGACGTCGACGTGTTCGACCGCGAAGCGGTGTTCATCGACCGGGTGCTCCTGCCCCTGCTCGACGATTTCCCGGCCCTCAAGGTGGTGTTCGAGCACGCGACGACCGCCTACGCGGTGGATATCGTGCGCGACCGGGGCGACGGAGACCCGCCCCGGCTGGCCGCCACCATCACCGCCCATCACCTGATGATCACCCGCAACGCCATGTTCGAAGGCGGCATCCGCCCGCACCTGTACTGCCTGCCGGTGGCCAAGCGCGAGCGCGACCGGGTGGCCCTCAGGCGCGCCGCCACGTCGGGGGACCCGCGGTTCTTCCTGGGCACCGATTCGGCGCCCCACGCCACGGCGGAGAAGGAATCGGCGTGCGGCTGCGCCGGCATCTTCACCGCCCCGGCGGCGCTCGAGCTGTACGCCCAGGTGTTCGACGACGAAGGCGCGCTCGACAAGCTGGAAGCCTTCGCCGCCCTCAACGGACCCGCCTTCTACGGGCTTTCCGCGAACGCCGGCACCGTGACCCTGGAGCGCGCCGACTGGGTGGTGCCCGACGCGGTGCCCCTCGCCGGCGGCGACGCCATCACGCCGTTCATGGCCGGCCGGACGGTGCGCTGGCGGCTGGCCGACGGCTGAGGCGGTGAGTTGCGGCTGTCGGGGCAGCCGATTGACCGCGGCGGCGCGGACGCCTAAAAATGCCGCCGGCCGTCGGGAAAAGCGCGCCTCGTGGCGCGGCGGCGCGTAAGGGAGGACAACATGGCCGAGAACGACGGATTCACCGCCCTGGTGCTCGATGAGGCGGACGGCAAGGTGACGGCGGAGATCAGGCAACTCGACGACGACGCCCTGCCCGGCGGCGACGTCACCGTCGCCGTCGCCTTCTCGACGCTCAATTACAAGGACGGCATGATCCTGGGCGGCCTCGGCCGGATCGTGCGGTCGTACCCGCACGTGCCCGGCATCGACTTCGCCGGCACGGTGGAAGCCTCGGACTCGGACAAGTTCAAGCCCGGCGACAAGGTGATCCTCACCGGCTGGCGGGTCGGCGAGATCCAGTGGGGCGGCTACGCCACCCGGGCGCGGGTCAAGGCCGACTGGCTGGTGCCCCTGCCCGCGGCGATGACGCTCAAGCAGGCCATGGCCATCGGCACCGCGGGCTTCACCGCCACCCTGGCCCTGATCGCCTTGGAGGAACACGGGCTGACGCCGGAAAGCGAGGGCGAGGTGCTGGTCACCGGCGCCGCCGGCGGGGTGGGGAGCATCGCCGTCGCCCTGCTCGCCAACCTGGGCTACCGGGTCGCCGCCTCGACGGGGAGGCCCGAGACCCACGAATATCTCACCGAGCTGGGGGCCGCCACCATCGTCGAGCGCGCCGAACTGGAGACCCCGCCCAAGGGGCCGTTGGGCTCGGAACGGTGGGCCGGCGCCATCGACAGCGTCGGCTCGACGACCCTGGCCAGCGTCCTCGCCACCCTGCGCCATGGGGCGAGTTGCGCCGCGGTGGGCCTGGCCGCCGGGCCCCAGCTCGCCACCACCGTGGTCCCGTTCCTGCTGCGCGGGGTCAACCTGCTCGGCATCGATTCCAACCTGTGCCCGCTGGAGAGGCGGCTCGAGGCCTGGCGGCGCCTGGACGAGGGCCTGCCCAAGGACAAGCTGGAGCGCATCACCCACGTGGTCCCCCTGGCCGGGGTTGCCGGGTTGGGCGGCAAAATACTCCAGGGCCGGGTGCAGGGCCGCACGGTGGTCGACGTTCGCGGCGGAACAGTGTAAGGTATTGAAAACATTGCCCGCGCCGGGGCGGCGGCGCGAGGGGCGGCCCTCCGGCCCCGTTCTTGCGTAGGGATCGGGAAAGGGCATGGTGGCGCCCGGCCGATGGAGGAACGCCGGCATATGGCGATGCGCAACACCGTGGTTCTGACCGCCGTGGCCGCCCTCGTCGGCGCCTGCGGCTACGTGCCGGCATACGAGGAGGCGGTGTACGACTTCGAGCCCGTCTATTGCTACCAGTCCATCGGCCAGTCCGTCAGCGGGGTCGAGTGCTACAAGACGCCCAAACACCGGGACGAGCGGCGCCTGGTCAACTACTACGGACCCCACCCCAGCCGCTACGACCGGCCCGAGCCGCCGCCGCCGCCCACCCTTTCGGCGCCGCCGGCGGTGAATTTCTTCGTACGCGACCCCGAGCCCATCCCCGAGCCGGCGCCGCCGCGCGTGCGGACCAAACCGGAGGCGGCCGAGGACCTGAAGGCCGAGCCCGCCGCCGGGGACACGTCCGAAGGGCAGGCCGCGCCGGTGGTAAAGGCCGCGCAAGCGGCATCCGCGACGCCGGTTCCGGACGATACGCTGCCCTGATCGCTCCCACCCGCCTCCGCCTGTCTAATACCAAGGAGCGCTGATCATGACTCATAGAGATCGCGTAGGCGGCTCGTCGGGCAGGAGGAAAGTTGCAGGCGATGCGGCGCATCGTCAAAACTTTTCGACGCCCTCCGACGGGCCGCATACGCGACCGGAACGGCGGCTTACCAAGGCTTTCGGAC
>JADFHR010000115.1 GCA_022567015.1 Pseudomonadota bacterium | reverse complement strand
CTTACCAAGGCTTTCGGACGGCGTCGCGCACGCTTCGCGATGCCCCGCATCGCCACAGCGCACGCTTAGGGCCGAAAACCTTGGTAAGCCGGCTCGTCGGGTCATGATCAGCGACCCTTGGTATTACCAGCCCGCCGCGGGTCCGATTGTTCCGGTTCCCCGGCGCCGCGTCAAATGGTGGCGCCGGGGACCGCGGCCGGGGCCTAAACCATGTCATTGGATTTCGGGCGTCGTGGCCAGGCGCAGCCGGGCGCGGATGGCCCGCGACAGGCCGTCGACGGCGATATTGAGAAGCGCCGTGATGACGATCAGGAACATCGCCCGGTCGAGGCGGATTTCGGAGATCGCGCTGTCGACGTAGAATCCGAGGGTCTGGATGCCGAGAATCCCGAGGATCGCGGTTTCCCGCAGGATCACCTCCCACCGGTAGAACAGGAAGGCGAGGAACTGCCCGTATACCCGGGGCACGACCTCGTAGGCGTACAGGTCGAGGCCGCGGGGGTGGTCCGGCCTGAGCGCCAGCTCGTCGCTGAAGCGCCCCACCAGGTGCCCGATGATGGCCCCGTTGTGGAGCGACAGGGCGACGATGGCCGGCAACATGGACGGCCCCCAGAACTGAAGGAGGACATAGGCCAGGATGTATTCAGGCGTCGAGCGGACGACCACCAGGAAGGCGTGGCCGGCGGTGCGCCCCACCGGGCCCAGGAACCGGCGCGAGACCAGGGGGAAAAAAACCAGGGTCAGCGCGCCCGAGCCGACGAGCGCGACCTGCGTCAGCACAAGGGTGGCGACGATCCCCGGCAGGGCCTGGTCGGCGAGCAGCTCCCACGTCCACGTCCCGAAGGCGGTCCACGCGGATATATCCAGGACCTCCGCGCTTCTCAGGGGATAGGGAACGATGTCGTGGGTGAAGAAGCGGACGATGTTGTCGAGCGAGATCTCGGCCCCGCCGGCGAGGACGAAGGGCGCGATCAGCAGGTACACGGGGACCAGGCGCGGGCGCATCCACAGCCTGAGCGTGGCGATGACCACGTAGAACAGAAAGAGCAGCGCCGACACCTCGGAGTAATGCCCCTGCTTGAACGCCGATTGCAGATAGAACCCCAGGGTCGGAAGGCCGACGAACCCGAGCACCGCGCTGGAACGCAGCCCGCATTCCACCCGGTAGAACGTGTAGCTCTTGAGGTGGACGAAGGCGTCGGGCAGGCGGGCGAAAAAAAAGGCGGACACGGTGCCGCTGCCGGCCGGAAGGGTGTTCGCGGCCCGGGGGCCGGCTTCTTCGAGAATCTCCGAATAGACCTTGGCGAATATGCCGGCATAGGGAAGGGCGATGGCGAGGATTCCCGTCAGCGGCGTCAGCCCGAGCATCTGCAGGAACAGAAGGGCCCAGAAAAGCTCGTGGATGGCGCGCACGAAGGCACAGCCCCAGCGCACCACCCGGACATGGAAGACCAGGGCGAGGCCGAACCCGGCGACGACACTAAGCGCCACCCCGACGAGGGCGAAGGCAAGGGTCTGCAAAAGCGCCTCGCCCAGACGGTCGACGGCCAGGAAGTCCGGGGTGACAAGGCCCCGGGCCATGCGCGCCATCTCCTGCCAGGGATCGAGGGTGGACACGGAGAGGTCGGCGAAGGCGAGACAGAACAGGCCGACGCCGAGAAATCCGAAACTGGTGTAAACCCTTTCCGAGCGCCGCATGGTCAGCGTTGGTAGAGGGAATCCAGATCGCCGCGGGTCAGGCCCGCAGACGGCTCGTCCATGACCACGCGGCCGCCGTTGAGGCCGACGATGCGGTCCGTATAGGCGAGGGCAAGGTCGACATCGTGCATGGCCAGGACCACGGTCTCGTAGGCCTCGGCAACGGCGTCGAGCACGGTCCGGGCCTGGTGCCCGTCGACCGCCGAAACGGGCTCGTCGCCGAGCACCACGTCGCCCTGCTGATACAGGGCGCGGCCCACCGCCGTGCGCTGCCGCTGGCCGCCGGAAAGCTCGCCGGCGGGCGTAAACATCTCGTCTTCCAGCCCGAGGCGGGCGACGATGGGCTCGATCTTTTCGATCTCCGCGCGCATGGGCCGGGCGAGATTGAGCAAGTTGTACCAGGCCCCGTTCATGTGCAGGCGGCCCATGAAAATGTTGTGGAACACGGAAAGGGTCTTGACCAGCCCCGGATCCTGCGGGATCAGCGCCGACCCCCGGCGCCGCTGGCTGTACAGTAGTTCCAGCAGGGTGGACTTGCCGGCGCCGCTGCGCCCGACCAGGGCAACGCGCTCGCCCTTTTCGATGCGCAGGGAGACATTGCTCAGCACGGCGCGGCCGTTATAGCCGGCGTTGGCGTCCTTGAGGTCGAATATCGGCATCAATCGATCAGCTTGATGGACCTGGCCACATCCAGGATCGGTTTGTAGTCGGAATTTTTCGCCGGCACGAATCCCTTGCGCGGAAACGACGCCAGAAGATCCGTATCCTTCATGTCGAGCAGGGCCCGTGTGACGCGGGCCTTGAATCCCCTTCCCCACACCGTGTCCACGTCACCGCGGATCGTCCACTGGTAGTCCGGGTACGGCGGCGTCTTCCAGATGACCGACACCTTGGCCGGGTCGATATGTCCCGCCTTCATCTCGTTCGCCCACACCTTGTAGTTCACCGCGCCCACCGCGTACGCGCCCGATTGGACGAGGGCGATGGTGCGCGAGTGATCGCCGCTGAAACCGACCCGGGCGAAGGCCTTGGCCGGCGCCTGCTTCAGGTGCCTGCGGATGTAGAACTCGGGCATCAGGCGCCCCGAGGTGGAGCCCTTGGAGCCGAAGGTGAAGGTCCTGCCCGCGATGCCGGCCGGAAAACCGTCCGCCGGCTGCAGGCCGGTGCTGGCGTGGGCGATGAAATAGGTGATGAAAAACCGGTCCTCGTACCCCTGGACGATGGCCTCGGACCCCGGTACAAGCAGCCGCGCACGCACGCCGGCAAGGCCGCCGAACCAGGCCAGGTGCACGTGGTTGTTGCGAAAGGCGGTGATCGCCGCGGCATAGGACTTGACCGGAATGTAGCGCACCTTCACCCCGAGCTCCCTGGTCAGATAGACGGCGACCTTGTCGAAGCGCTGGCGCAGCCGCATTTCGTCCTCGTCGGGAACGGCCGTGAAGACGAAGGCCTGGGCCAGCGCGGCGCTAACGAAAGACACCGACACGATGGCCGAGAGTGCGAGTTTCCTGATGAAATTTCCCAACGGCTTCCGCCCTTGACCCACGTCCGCGCCTTGCCGGTGAATGAAAAAATCCCCCCGGGCGGCTGCCGGGCGCTCCGGGCCTGACCGGTGGCTTTGACCTTGACCCCCCCGGCCTTTCGCTTTCAGCCCCCCCTGGGCACAATCGCGTCTGCCCGGTGCCACTGCCTTATATGATACCGGGCCGTTTACAATCAATCTAATGTCGGCGGCGAACGGCGCCGCGTTCCGCCGGCCGCGGCCCGCTCAGGCGACGATGACGGTGCCCGATTTGGCCAGCCCGTCGATCTCGTCGTCCGAGTACCCGCACCCGCCCAGGACCTCGCGCGTGTGTTCGCCGAGCACCGGCGCGCCGCGCCGGACCCCGGCCGGGGTGGCGGAAAACTTGACCGGCGTGCCCAGGGTCTTGACCGCGCCCAGGCGGCTGTGGGGCGCTTCGACGATCATGTCACGGGCAAGGGTCTGCGCGTCCGCGTGCATCTCGCCGATGCTCAACACCGGCCCGGCGGGGACGCCCGCCGCTGCCATGCGCCGCACCCAATCGGCGGTGGTGCGGCCGGCGAACACCTTGCCCAGCGCTTCGGCCAACACCGGCTGGTTTTCCATGCGTTTGGCGTTGTCGGCGAAGCGCGGGTCCTCGGCGATGCCGGGCACCTCCAGGACGTCCAAAATCTTGAGCCAGTTGGCCTGGTTGGCGGCGCCCACGGTGATCCAGCCGTCGGCGGTTCGAAAGGCCTGGTAAGGCGCGTTCAGGGGGTGCGCCGATCCCATGGGGCCGGGGGATTCGCCGGTCGCCAGGCAGATCGCCGACTGCCAGTAGCTGTGCACGATGCCGGCTTCGAACAGCGAGGTATCGACGCGCTGCCCTTGCCCTGTCTTCAGGCGGTGCACATAGGCCGCGAGCACGCCCATGGCGCCGAGGATGCCGGCGGTGATGTCGGTGACCGGAGCGCCCACCTTGACCGGCTCCCTGCCCGGGCCTTCGCCGGTGATGCTCATGAGCCCGCTCATGCCCTGGGCGATGAGGTCGAAGCCGCCGCGGTCGCGATAGGGGCCGGTACGGCCGAAGCCCGAAATTTCGCAATAGATGAGGCCGGGATTGTCGCGCTTTAGGACCTCGTACCCCAGGCCGAGGCGTTCCATGGTGCCGCGGCGGTAGTTCTCGATGAGCACGTCGGCCGTGGCCAGCAGCCGCCTGAGCACGGCCTTGCCGTCCTCGTGCTTGAGGTTGACCGCGATGCCGCGTTTGTTGCGGTTGAGCATCATGAAGGCGGCGGATTCGCCGTCGATGTCGGGAGGCAGGAAGCGCCGCGAATCGTCCCCGCCGGGAACCTTCTCCACCTTGATGACGTCGGCGCCCATGTCGGCCAGCATCAGGCCGCACACCGGCCCGGCCATGATGTGGGCCAGCTCGATGACCGTGATCCCGTCCAGGGGTGGTGCGGATGCCATGCCTAGGAGCCTCTAGCGTCCCTTGAACAGCGGCGTCTTTTTATCCAGGAAGGCGCGGATGCCTATCCGGTAGTCCTCGGTTTCGAAGCAGGCGACGCCTTCGTCGACCTCCTTTTCGGTCAACGGCCGGGGATCGAGGAGCCGCCGCGCGAACCGCTTGTGCCAGCGCGCCACCAGGGGCGCCCCGGCGGCGATCCGCCGGGCCGTCGCGTAGACCTCGTCCTCCACGTCCGCGTCCGGCACCACGCGGTTCACCAGCCCCTTTTCCTTCGCCTCGGCGGCCCCGAATACGCGCCCCTCGAGAAGGATCTCCAGGGTCTGGGCGCGCCCGACCAGGGCCAGCAGCATCGTGAGCTCGGCATGGGCCATGACCAGCCCGAGCCGGTTGACCGGGATGCCGAAACGGCTGGAGTCGCCGCAGATGCGCAGGTCACAGCAACAGGCGATCTCCAGCCCTCCGCCGACGCAGGCGCCCTTGATCAGGGCGATGGTGGGATGACGGCATTCGGCGACCGTGTTCATGGTCCTGGCCACCATGCGGCTGTAAGCCTTGCAGCTTTCGGGGTCGCTGCGCTCGGTCTCGAATTCGCTGATATCGGCGCCCGCCGCGAAGGCCCTGTCGCCGGCCCCGCGCACGACGATGCAGCGCAGGTCGTCCTCGGCCGACAGCCCGGCCATCACGTCGGCCAGGCGCTCCCAGGTTCCCTTGCTGAGCGCGTTGAGCTTTTCCGGCGCGTTGAGGATGACCGTCGCGATGTCATCGGCGCGCTCGACGAGTACGGATTGGGACATGGGCTCCTCCCCACCCCTTATCTTTAACAGACCACCACCGCGGACGGGGTTCCGATTGCCGCCGGCCACATTGGAAAGCGGGCGTTGCCGGTCAGGCCGAGGCGCGTGCGGGCGAGGCTTCTTCCATCGCCCTGCCCTCGGGATCGGCGAGATAGCGCAGCGCGGCGTCGACGCCGCCCCGCTGGTGCGGCACGCCGGCCAGGCCAAGGCCCATCTCGACGCCGCACAGGGTCCCGGCCAGCATGAGTTCGTTGAAATCGCCCAGGTGCCCGATGCGGAACACCTTTCCCTTGACCTTGCCCAGGCCGGTGCCGAGCGACAAGTCGAAGCGCTCCAGGATCACCTTGCGCAGGGCATCCGCGTCGTGGCCTTCGGGCATCACGATGGCGGTAAGGGCACTCGAGTACTCGGCCGGATTCAGGCACAGGATCTCCAACCCCCAGGCCCGGACCGCGCGGCGCGTCGCCTCGGCCAGCCGGTCGTGCCGGGCGAACACGTTGTCCAGACCTTCTTCACCGAGCATCGCCAGGGCCTCGGCGAGGCCGTATAGCAGGTTGGTCGGGGGCGTATAGGGGAAGAACCCGCGCGCGTTGTTGTCCAGCATCGGCCCCCAGTCCCAGTAGGCCTTGGGCAGGGTCGCCGCCTTGGCGGCGGCCAGCGCCTTGCCGCTGACGGCGTTGAAACCCAGGCCCGGGGGCAGCATCAGCCCCTTCTGCGAGCAGCCGACGGTGACGTCCACCCCCCATTCGTCATGGCGGTAGTCGATGGACGCCAGCGACGAAACCGTATCCACCAGCAGCAGGGCCGGATGCCCGGCCCGGTCCATGGCGGCGCGCACCTCGGCGACGCGGCTGGTCACCCCGGTGGCGGTCTCGTTGTGGACGACGCAGACGGCCTTGATCGCGTGGGCGGTGTCGTCGGCGAGCTTCGCCTCCACCTGGGCCGGATCGACGCCGTGGCGCCAGTCGCCGGGAACGAGCTCCGCCTCGAGGCCCAGACGTTCGGCCACGGAGTGCCACAGGGCGGCGAACTGGCCGGTTTCGAACATCAGCACGCGGTCGCCCGGCGACAGGGTGTTGACCAGGGCCCCTTCCCAGGCGCCGGTGCCCGAAGAGGGGTAGATGACGACCGGACCGGAGGTCTTGAAGACGTCCTTGAGGCCTTCGAAGATGCCCCGCGCCATGTCGGCGAATTCCGGGCCCCGGTGGTCGATGGTCGGCCGCCCCATGGCGCGCAGGATGCGCTCGGGAACGTTCGTCGGCCCCGGTATCTGGAGGAAATGCCGGCCCGGCCGGCTGGGCGTGTTCTTCAGCATGGACGTCGAAGTCCTTCCCTTGAGAGGAGCCGCCGGCACGACGCCACGGGTGCGCCAAGGCGGCGCCGGCACCCGATGCCGTGAACGGAGGCTCCCCAGTCCCAGGGCCCGCATTATGCATCTAAAGCGCCCGCCGACAAGTGCGCACGCGCCGCCCAACCGGCCCTGGCGCAAGGGTTTGGCGGTCCGCCCCGCCGCCGCGCCCGCCGCCGGGCCGCCCTTGCATTCCTTTGGCCCGATGGTGGATACTCGGGGCCGCATTTCACGCCATTTCGCCGGGCCCATGCACCGAACCGCCCCCGACAAGGCCGCGCCGCGCGTCGGCGACAGCGCCCTCGCCCAGAGGTTGCGCCGCGCCCTGGAGGGAGAGGTGCTGTTCGACGCGTTCACCCGCGGCCGCTACAGCACCGACGCCTCGATCTACCAGATCGAGCCCATCGGCGTGGTCGTGCCGCGCACCACCGAAGACATCGTGCGCGTCATCGAGATCGCGGCCGAGGAAGGAACGCCGGTGCTGGCGCGCGGCGGCGGGACGTCCCAGTGCGGGCAGACCGTGGCCGAGGCCCTGGTCGTCGACACGTCGAAGTACCTGAACGCCGTGCTCGACTTCGATGCCGGGGCGCGCACCGTGCGCGTGCAGCCGGGCGTGATTCTCGACCAGTTGAACCGGTTTCTCAAGCCCCATGGGCTGTTCTTTCCCATCGACCCGTCGACCGCCAGCCGCGCCACCATCGGCGGCATGGCCGGCAACAACAGCTGCGGGGCGCGGTCCATCCGCTACGGCAACATGGTCCACAACGTGCGCGCCATCGACGCCGTGATGGCGAACGGCGAGACATGGAATTTCGGTCCCGTTCCGGCGGCCGTCGATTCCCTGGCCGACAACGCGGCGTACCGGGATCTGGTCGCCCGCCTGCGCGCCATCGCGGCGCGCGAGGCCGATCAGATCGACGCCCGCTGGCCGAAGCTGCTGCGCCGGGTCGGCGGCTACAACATCGACACCATCGCGCCCGGCGGCCACAACATGGCGCGCCTTCTCGTCGGCTCCGAGGGCACACTGGCGTTCTTCACCGCCATCGAACTCGACCTGCAGCCGATCCCGGCCCACACGGTCCTCGGCGTCTGCCGGTTTTCCACCTTCTCCGAGGCCATGGAGGCGACCCGTCACATCGTCGGGCTCGAGCCGGCGGCGGTGGAGGTGGTGGACCGCACCATGATCGACCTGGCGCGCGATATTCCGGCCTTCCGGGCGACCATCGAGCGGCTGGTCGACGACCCATGCGAAGCGCTTCTCATGGTCGAGTTCGCCGGCGACGATGAATCCGAGCAGAAGCGCCGGCTGGAGTCCCTGGCCGACCTCATGTCCACCCTCGGCTTCCCCGGCGCCATGATGGCCGTCACCGACGGCGCCTTCCAGCACGCCGTTTGGGAGGTCCGCAAGGCCGGCCTCAACATCATGATGTCCATGAAGGGGGACGGCAAACCGGTGTCCTTCATCGAGGACTGCGCGGTGCCGCTGGAGCACCTGGGCGAATACACCGAGCGCCTCAACCGGATCTTCGAGAAGCACGGCACCCGGGGCACGTGGTACGCGCACGCCTCCGTCGGCTGCCTGCACGTGCGCCCGGTGCTCAACATGAAGGCCGGCGGCGACGTGCGCAAAATGCGGGCCATCGCGGAAGAGACCTTCGCCATGGTGCGCGACTACAAGGGTTCCCATTCCGGTGAACACGGCGACGGCATCGTGCGCTCGGAATTCCACGAGTTCATGTTCGGGTCCCGCATCGTGCGCGCCCTCGAAGACATCAAGGACGCCTTCGACCCGCAGGGACTGTTCAACCCGGGCCGCATCGTCCGCCCGCCGCGGATGGATGACCGCAGCCTGTTCCGCTACCAGCCCGGCTACGCGCCCCGGCCCATCGAGACCGTGCTCGACTGGTCCGAATGGGGCGGCTTCGCCGGCGCCGTCGAGATGTGCAACAACAACGGCGCCTGCCGGAAATCCGACGCCGGCGTCATGTGCCCGTCCTTCCGCGTCACCAGGGACGAGACCCACGTCACCCGCGGGCGGGCCAACACGCTCCGCCTCGCCATCACCGGCCAGCTTGGGCCGGACGCCCTTGTCTCCGACGCCATGGCGGAAACCATGGACCTGTGCATCGGGTGCAAGGGCTGCAAGCGCGAGTGTCCGACCGGCGTCGATATGGCGCGGATGAAAATCGAGTTCCTGCACCACTACCACAGGCGCCACGGGCTGCCCCTGCGCGAGCGCGTGGTCGCCAATCTGCCCCGCTATGCGCCATGGGCGGCGCGGCTGGCGTTCCTGCTAAACTTACGGGACCGGGTTCCGGGCCTCCCGGCCTTGAGCGAGCGCCTGCTCGGCCTGAGCGCCCGGCGCCCCCTGCCGCGCTGGCGGCGCGACGTTTTCCGCGGCCGCCAGACTCCCGCGGGGGCGGACGGGGGGCGCGAGGTGGTGCTGTTCGTGGACACCTTCAACACCTATTTCGAACCGGAAAACGCCCGCGCCGCGGTCGCCGTGCTGGAGGCCGCCGGCTGCCGGGTGCACCTGCCGCACGGCAACGGCCGGCCCCTGTGCTGCGGGCGCACCTTCCTGTCGGCGGGCCTGGTGGCCGAGGCGCGCCGCGAGGCCGGGCGGATGATCGCGGCGTTGCGCCCCTACGTGGAGAGGGGGATTCCGGTGATCGGCCTGGAGCCCTCGTGCCTGTTCACCCTGCGCGATGAATTCAAGGCCCTGTTGCCCGGCCCCGACACCGAGGCGCTGGCGGCCCGGGCGCTCATGTTCGAGGACTTCCTGGCGGCGGAAAGCGACGGCGGGCGCCTGGCGCTGCCGTTGAAGCCCGTGGCCTGGCGCCGCGCCCTTCTACACGGACACTGCCACCAGAAGGCGTTCGCCGCCATGGGCGCGGTGGAACGGACGCTCGGCCTCGTTCCGGACCTGGAGATCGACGTGGTGGAGTCCGGTTGCTGCGGCATGGCCGGCGCCTTCGGCTACGAGGCCGAACACTTTGATCTGTCCATGAAGATGGGGGAGCTGGGCGTGCTTCCGGCCGTCCGCGCCGCCGGCGACGATGTGGTCATCGTCGCCGACGGGACGAGCTGCCGCCAGCAGATCCGCGACGGGACCGGGCGCCGGGCGATGCACGTGGCGCGCGTCCTCGAGTCCGCCCTGGCAGATACGGACGTTCGATAATATTGGTATTATACCAAGGGACGCTGATCATGACCCGACGAGCCGGCTTACCAAGATTTTCGGCCCTAAGCGTGCGCCGTGGCGATGCGGGGCATCGCGAAGCGTGCGCGACGCCGTCCGAAAGCCTTGGTAAGCCGCCGTTGCGGTC
>JADFHR010000294.1 GCA_022567015.1 Pseudomonadota bacterium | reverse complement strand
GCGCCCCCCGCATACGGTGTCGGGGGGACACCCCCCGGTGGCCCCCCGGGGCGTCGGGAAGGCTTTCCGATGGGCCGCCATCGCCTGCGCCTCCCCTCCTACCGAGGAAACGGGAAAAGCGATCGTATGGGTACAATTTAGCTGATAAAGGCCACTAGCGCCGGCGCTGCCGGTATGCCTGGACGCCCAGTTCGTCGAGGACCATCTGCTCGGCGCGTTCCCGTTCCCGGTCCTCGCGCGTGTCCCGGGCGCCTTGCGCCAGTTCGTACTTCTTGAGATTGCGGTAGGCGTCGTTCAGCGCCTCGCGGGCGGCGGCGATTTTCCCCTCCGTCGCGGCGATGGATTGGGCGATCCGCTCGCGGTGCAGGATCACCGCGTGGGCATAATTGCCGTACAGGTATCCGGCCTCATCGGGCGAGGCGCGGGCAACGTCCTGTTCGTTCTTGAGGTCTTCTTCGAGGCGCCGCGCCTGGTGCTCCAGATCGGCGACGAGGCCCAGCAGGTCCCCCAGCGCGCGGCGCTTTTCGTCGACGCGCCATTCATGGAGACGGATCAGGCTGTTGAGGTTTCCGGCCAACCCTCATCCCCCGTCGGCAATCACTAGCCGCCGGCAATCATTAGCCGCCGGAGACCGGCGTCGGTTGGGGGGGGTCGGCCGATTGGCGGGCTTCCCCGGCCGGCGGCAGCGGCGCGGAGCGGTCGGCTTTCGGGGGCTCGGCCGTTTCCCCGGAATTCCCTCCGTCGTTCAGGATCTCATCCAGCATCCCGTAACAGGCGGCGAGGCCCACCTTCTCGTCCTTGGTCTGGCTCAGGAACTTCTCCAGCGCCGGGTAGTAGCGGATGGCCTCGTCGACCGCGGCGTCGCTGCCGCTGCGGTAAGCGCCGAGCCGGATGAGTTCCGCCATATCCTCATAGGTCGCCAGGTAGCGCCGCGCACGATCGACGATGGCGTTTTCTTCCGCCGTGTTACACGCGGGCATGGTTCTGGAGACGCTGCGCAGCACGTTGATGGGGGGATACCGGCCGCGTTCGGCGATGGCGCGGTCGAGCACCACGTGGCCGTCGAGAATGCCGCGCACGCAGTCGGCGACGGGCTCGTTGTGGTCGTCGCCTTCCACCAGCACCGTGAACAGGCCGGTGATGCAGCCCTGGCCACGGGCCCCCGGTCCGGCCCGCTCCAGGAGCCGCGGCAGCTCGGCGAAGACCGACGGCGTGTAGCCTTTGCTGGCCGGCGGTTCGCCGGCCGAAAGGCTGATTTCCCGCTGGGCCATGGCAAACCGGGTGATGCTGTCCATCAGGCACAGCACATCGCGCCCCCGGTCACGGAAATACTCGGCCACCGTCATCGTCACATAGGCCGCCTGACGGCGCACCAGGGGCGATTCATCCGAGGTGGCGACGACGACCACGCTGCGGGCCAGCCCGTCCGGGCCGAGATTGTCCTCGATGAATTCGCGCGTCTCGCGCCCCCGTTCACCGATCAGGCCGATGACGTTGACTTCCGCATCGGTGTGACGGGCCATCATCGACAAAAGGGTCGACTTGCCGATGCCCGACCCGGCGAAGATGCCCATGCGCTGGCCGCGGCAACAGGTGAGAAAGGCGTTCATGGCCCTGACACCCAGGTCGACCTTGGCGCCGATCCGTTGGCGGGTGTGGGACGGGGGCGGCTGGTTGTGTATGGGATAGGCGACCGGCCCGAAGGGCAAGGGACCCTTGCCGTCGGCGGGCTCGCCGAATGCATTGACGATGCGCCCCAGCCAGGCGTTGTCGGGATAGATCGCCGGGTCGGTGGCGCTCACTTCGGCGCGGCACCCCAGGCCGACGCCGTCCAGGGACCCGAACGGCATCATCAGGGCCCGGCCGTCGCGGAAGCCCACCACCTCGCACAGCACGTGGGCGTCGTCGCGGCCGACGATTCGGCAGTGGTCGCCGACGGACAGGCTGCCCTGCGCGCCGCTCACCTCGACCAACAGGCCGACAACCGCGCTGACCCGGCCGTAGACCCGATAATCTGGCAGACGCCCCACTTCGTTAATGATATTGTTGACGAATACGGCCAACCGAAAACCTCGCATGAAGCCGGGCTACGCCGCCGGTCCGGCGATTATGGAAATGGATCGTTTAAGGTTTGGTAAAGGCGGGTTTCCGGGCGTTCCCGCTGTCTTTTGGGGATACCACGCACTTGAATGAATCGTCCTTCCACCCTAGGTTTATATATTGTTGACGTTTATATATTGTTGACACAGACGTTGGTGCCCAGCCATGCGTGTGCTTCTCGTCGAAGACGACCCGACAACGGCGCAAAGCGTCGCAATGATGCTCAGATCGGAGGGGATGGTCGTCGATTCGACCGAGTCCGGCGAAGACGGCCTGGAAATCGGCAAGCTTTACGATTACGACATCATCGTCCTTGACCTGATGCTTCCCGATATCGACGGCCTCGAGGTGTTGCGCCGCCTTCGCGACGCCCGGGTGGATACCCCGGTGCTGATCCTTTCCGGCCTCACGGAACTGGAGCAGAAGGTCAAGGGGCTGGGCATCGGGGCCGACGATTACCTGACCAAGCCCTTTGACAAGGCCGAGCTGCTGGCGCGCATCCAGGCCA
>JADFHR010000114.1 GCA_022567015.1 Pseudomonadota bacterium | reverse complement strand
TGGCGCGGGATATCGTGCTCCACGTCCACGCCGGCGCCGGTCCCGTGCGCGCCCTGTTCGCCATCGATCCCAAGGTGAAGGTCCTGTGGGCCCATGCCGGGTTTAACACGCCGCCCGAGGTGGTGGGCGAGCTTCTCGACCGCTATCCCCGGCTGTCGACGGAGGTGTCGTTCCGCGCCGCCGACATCGCGCCCGGGGGCCGCGGGGGCGCCCCCCGCGTTACAAAATCCGGGGGGACACCCCCCGGTGGCCCCCCCGGGGACCTCCTGGATGGGACATGGCGCGCCCTGTTCCTGCGCCATCCGGACCGCTTCATGATCGGCACGGACACCTACCTGACCGGGCGCTGGGACACCTACGGCGGGCTGATCGAGGAACACCGCCGGTGGCTCGCCCAGCTTCCCGGCGATGTGGCGCGGGCGATCGCCTACGGCAACGCCGTCGCCCGGTTCGGCGCCGGCGGCGGACTCACGGGGACTCCGGCGGCCGCGCCGCGGTAACAGTCAAATGCCTGCCGCCGTTTACCGCCCCGGGGCCGCGCCGTCGCCCCGCCCTTCGGCGGCGTGGCGCTGGGCATCGACGACGGCGAGCGCGCTCAGGTTGAGCAGGCCCCGTGCGGTCACCGATGGCGTCGTGATGTGCGCCGGCGCCGCCGCACCGAGGAGGATCGGCCCGACGGGCAGCCCGTCGCCCAACGCCTTGACCAGGTGGAAGGCGGAATTGGCGGCATCGAGGCTGGGGAAGATGAACAGGTTGGGCTGACCGCGGAGACGGGAATCGGGAAAGATGCGGGCGCGCAGCTCCTCGTTCAGCGCCACGTCGGCCTGCATTTCGCCCTCCACCTCGAGCTCCGGCACCCGCTCGCCGAGCAGGGCGACGGCCGCGCGCATCTTCCGGGCCGAGGCGGTGTCGGCGGTGCCGAAGTTGGAATGCGACAGCAGCGCCACCTTCGGCTCCTCGCCGAAGCGGCGGATCGCGGCGGCGGCCATGACCGTCATTTCCACCAGCTCCTCGGTCGTCGGATCGGGCGTGACGTGGGTGTCGCAGAAGAAGTACGTACCCGTGGCCAGGATGAGGACGCTCAAGGCGGAAACGTCGCGCACCCCTTCATCGAGGCCGATCACGTCGAGCACGGCGCGCAGGTGCCAGCCGTACTGGCGGGACGTTCCGCAGATCATGGCGTCCGCTTCGCCGCGCTTGACCATGAGCGCGGCGATCACCGTGGTGTTGGTGCGCGCGATGGTGCGGGCGTCGTCGGCGGACACCCCCTTGCGCCCCATCAGCGTGTGATAGAGGCGCCAGTATTCGCCGTAGCGGGGGTCGTCCTCGGGATTGACCAGCTCGAATTCCTTGCCCGGCCGTATGCGCAGGCCCAGGTCCTCGATCCGCCGCCCCACCACGTCGGGGCGGCCGATCAGGATCGGCCGCACCAGGCCATCGTCGACCACGGCCTGGGCGGCGCGCAGGACCCGCTCATCCTCGCCCTCCGCGTAGACCACCCGCCTGGGGTCCCGGCCGGCCTGCTCGAACACCGGTTTCATGAGCATGCCCGAGCGGAAGACGAAGCGGCACAAACGCTCGTGGTAGGCGTCGAAATCCTCGATCGGGCGGGTCGCCACCCCGCTGTCCATGGCCGCCTTGGCCACCGCCGGGGCGATCTCGAGGATCAGGCGCAGATCGAACGGCTTGGGGATCAGGTATTCGGGGCCGAACCTCAGGTCCGCCCCGCCGTAGGCCCGGGCCACGATCTCCGAGGACTCGGCCATGGCCAGGTCGGCGATGGCCTTGACGCAGGCGATCTTCATCTCCTCGTTGATGGTCGTGGCGCCCACGTCCAGGGCGCCGCGAAAGATGAACGGGAAGCACAGAACGTTGTTGACCTGGTTGGGATAGTCCGAGCGCCCGGTGGCGATCACGGCGTCGGGGCGCACGGCCTTGACGTCCTCGGGCAGGATCTCGGGCATCGGATTGGCCAGCGCCAGGATGATCGGCTTCTCCGCCATGCGCCTGACCATGTCGGGGGTCAGTATTCCGGGCGCCGACAGGCCAAGGAAGACGTCGGCGTCGCCGATCACGTCGTCCAGGGTGCGCGCCTCTGTGTCCACCGCATAGCGCTCCTTATGCGGGTCCATCTCGTCGGTGCGCCCGCGGTAGACCACGCCCAGGCGGTCCACCAGGGTGATGTTTGTCCTTTGCAGGCCCATGGCGACCAGCAGGTCGAGGGCCGCGATGCCCGCGGCGCCGCCGCCGGTCGATACCAGGCGCACGTCGCCGATGGATTTACCGACCACCCGGAGACCGTTGAGCATGGCGGCGGTGACGATGATCGCCGTGCCGTGCTGGTCGTCGTGGAAAACCGGGATGTTCATGCGTTGGCGCAGCTTGCCCTCGACCACGAAGCATTCGGGGGCCTTGATGTCTTCCAGGTTGATGGCGCCGAAGGTGGGCTCCAGGCTGGCGATGATCTCCACCAGCTTGTCGGGGTCGGTTTCGTCGATCTCGATGTCGAAGGCATCGATGCCGGCGAACTTTTTGAACAGGACCGCCTTGCCTTCCATCACCGGCTTGGCGGCCAGCGGCCCGATCGCGCCCAGGCCGAGCACGGCGGTGCCGTTGGTGATCACCGCGACAAGGTTGCCGCGCACGGTCAGGGTCGAGGCATGCGCCGCATCCTCGACGATGGCCTCGCAGGCCGCCGCCACGCCGGGGGAATAGGCCAGCCCCAGGTCGCGCTGGTTGGCGAGCGGCTTGGTGGCAACGACGGCGAGCTTTCCGGGCGTCGGCGCCCGGTGGTATTCAAGCGCCGTTTCGTCCAGTGTCTTTGCCATGGGTGCTCCTCAGAATTCGCTTTTCCATGTGATTTCGCGAATACACGGTCCGGGGCGCGCGGCGGTGGCCTCGTTTCCCGGCGCCGTCGGCCCTATTTGGAATGGGATTTTATGAAGCCGGCGATAGCCGCCACCACTTTCCCTTCGATGCCCAGGAACCCATGGGCCGAGAGGGCTCCGCAGGCACGGGAGCGCGGGCTGTCGCCGCCGCTGAATATCTTCACCTCCACCGTGGACGCATTGACCAGGTTCTCGGCGATCCATTCCGCCCCCCCGGGCGGCGTCACCCGGCATTCGTCGTCTTCGTGGGCGACGACGAGGGCCGGCACCCGGATCCGATCGAGCGGCAGGCCGGTAACCGGGCGGCCGTCGGAATTATCTTCCGTCATACTGGACGTAAGAACTACGCCGGCGATTTTCTCCTTGGCGTGGATGGCTACGTAGGCCGCGGATTCGGTGCCCCGGCTGGTGCCGATGAGCCATACGGGCACGCGCACGGTCTTCTTCAGATAGGCGGTCACGGCGTCGATGTCGGTCACGTGTTTGGCGCTGTTCCTGAAACCGCCGCGCATGCCGACGCGCTCCTTGCGGTCCGACGGCGCGTCCACCACCGCCACGGCGAAGCCGTGGGCGGCGAGATCGTCGCGGGTACGGACCAGGAAGTTGTTCTTGCCCCAACCCAATACGGGCCGGTCCGAGGCGCCGGACAAATCCAGGTTCCCCTTTCCCCCGGCAAACAGGATGACGGCGGCGACGGGATTTTGCGGGGTGATGAGAATGAACTTCTGGGTGACGCCGGGTCTGGTCTTCAGGGTCACCAGCTGCTCCCGCGCCGGCGCCCCGGCGCCGGCCTGGTTCAGGGCCGCCGCCGCCAGGCCGGCGAGCGCGATACAAAAAACGGAAATCGGGCGTACCATCGCGCATCACCCCCGTGGACTCGGTTCTCGCCCGAAGGTAGCGTGAATCGGCGGCGCCGACAATCCGCTGGGCGCCGGCAACGGGACGGGAGGTGACGCCGTGGGAGTGATGGGGCCGAGATGACGGAGCCGCGCCCGGCCGGCGTACCGGCGGTCATCGGCCATAGGGGCGCCTGTGGCCATGCGCCGGAAAACACCCTCGCCTCCATCCACAAGGCCGCGGCGCTCGGCGTCCGCTGGGTCGAGTTCGACACCAAGCTGAGCCGGGACGGCCATGTGATCCTCTTTCACGACGACAAGCTGAAGCGCACCACCGGCGTGCGGGGCGCGGTGGCGGACCGGGACCTGGCGGACCTCCAGGCGCTCGACGCCGGAGGCTGGTACGCAAGTGCGTTCAAGGGCGAGCCCGTCCCGACGCTGCGCCAGGCGATGGCTGTCCTCGCCGGGCTGGGGCTCGGCGCCAACGTCGAGATCAAGGCGTCGCCGGGCCGCGAGGACGAAACCGGACGCATGGTTGCGACGCTGCTGCGCGACGAATGGCCGGCGGGCCTGCCCGTACCCCTGATCTCCAGCTTCGATCCCGTAACCCTGGCCGCGGCGCGCGACGCGGCGCCCGACATCCCGCGCGCCCTTCTGGTGTTCGGGATTCCCCGCGACTGGCGCCGGCGGATGGAAGACGCGGGCTGCACGGCGCTCCACTGCCGGCACCGGGAGCTCACGCCTAGCCGGGCGCGCGCCGTGGTGGACGCCGGGTTTCCCCTGCGCTGCTTCACGGTGAACGAGCCCCAGCGGGCCGAGACCCTGTACGGCTGGGGCGTCCAGGCGGTGATCAGCGATCACCCCGACCGCCTGCCGCGCCGGTAAACGGCGGCCGTACGGCGCGCAAGCCACGGGCCCGGGCTTCCTGGGAGTACCCACGGGCACGATTTCGTGCCATCTTTCACGTGCCTCGGGGAGGGGACCCATGACAACGAAATTCAACGCGATCATCATCGGCACCGGCCAGTCGGGACCGGCGCTGGCCGCCCGCCTGTCCGCCGAAGACATGACCGTGGCCGTCATCGAGCGCAGGCGTTTCGGCGGCACCTGCGTCAACACCGGCTGCGTCCCCACCAAGACCCTGGTGGCCAGCGCGCGGGCCGCCTACGTGGCGCGGCGGGGGGCCGATTTCGGAGTCGTCATCGACGGCCCCATCCGCGTCGACATGAAAAAGGTGAAGGCGCGCAAGGACGCCGTCGTCGAGCGCTCGAACAAGGGTGTCGAGGGGTGGATGAAGGGCCTGGAGAACGGCACCGTGTACGAGGGCCACGCAACCTTCGAAGGGCCGCGGACGGTGCGCGTCGGCGACCACGTGCTGGAAGGGGACAAGGTCTTCATCAACGTCGGCGCGCGGTCGGCGGCGCCGCCGATTCCGGGGCTCGACACCGTGCCCTATTTCGACAACTCGACCATGATGGACGTGGATTTCCTGCCCGAACACCTGGTGCTCATCGGCGGCAGCTATATCGGTCTCGAGTTCGGCCAGATGTATCGCCGCTTCGGCAGCCGGGTCACCATCATCGAACGGGGGCCACGCCTCCTGATGCGCGAGGACGAAGACGTGTGCGCGGCGGTGGCCGGGATTCTCGACAACGAAGGAATCACCGTCCTCACCGACGCCACGGACTTCCGCGTCGCCGGCACCGACGGCGACATCCGGGTGCACGCGCGGTGCGACGGCGTTACCAAGGAGATCGCCGCATCCCATCTCCTGGTCGCCACCGGGCGCATGCCCAATACCGGGGACCTTGGCCTGGAGAGCGCGGGCATCGCGGTCGACGAGCGGGGCTTCATCAAGGTCGACGATCAACTGCGCACCAACGTGCCCCACGTCTGGGCCATCGGCGACTGCAATGGCCAGGGCGCCTTCACCCACACCTCGTACAACGACTACGAGATCGTCGCCGCCAACCTGCTGGACGACGATCCGCGCCGGGTCAGCGACCGCATCCCCGCCTACGCGCTCTACATCGACCCGCCCCTGGGGCGGGTCGGCATGACCGAACGCCAGGTACGCGAATCGGGCCGCCCGGCGCTGATCGGCAAGCGGCCGATGACGCGGGTCGGGCGCGCCGTCGAACGCGGCGAAACACAGGGCTTCATGAAAATCCTGGTGGACGCCGGAAACAAGCGCATCCTGGGCGCCGCCATCATCGGCATCGGCGGCGACGAGGTCATTCACAGCATCATCGACGTGATGTACGCCAAGGCCCCGTACACGGTGATCCAGCGCGCCATGCACATCCATCCCACCGTCAGCGAACTCATTCCCACCATGCTGGGCGAGCTGCAACCGTTGACCTGAACGCTACCGGCGCGGCGCGCGCCGGGCCGGTGGCGGCCGGTCATGCCTCCGGCGGAGGATGCGGGGACACCGACGCGAAGATGGACGTTTGCGCCGGGAGTGACTAAGTATTAGACCACGAGGATATGATCATGGCTGACGACGACGATGATGTGAAACAGGCGGACGCCGCGGACGCCGCCGGGGGCGGGGACGAGGCTCCTGCCGCCGCGGCCGAAGGGGACGCCGCCGCCGCCGGGGAAGGGGACGATGCTCCCGCCGGCGAGGCCGGAGACGGCGGGGCCGAGGCCGGAGACCCGGACGCGGTCTACGACGTTCCGGTGGAGGTTACGGCGGTTCTCGGCACGGCGACCATGAAGGTGAGCCAGCTCCTGAAGCTGGGCCGCGGCGCCGTGGTGCAGTTGGACCGCATGGTGGGCGAAACCATCGATCTGCACGCCAACAACCGATTGATCGCGCGCGGCGAAGTGGTGGTCATCGACGACCGCCTCGGCGTGACCATGACCGAGATCATCAAGTCCGACCACCGCTGAGCGTCCCCCCCGGCGAACCAACCGAAGGGCGGGCATGGGATGACCATCCGCATCCGGGAAATCGACCACGTGGTGCTGCGCGTGTCCGACGTGCCCCGCGCCATCCGTTTCTATTGCGACGTGCTCGGCTGCACCGTGGAACGGCGGCTGGACGACGTGGGGCTTTACCAGCTTCGCGCCGGGCGCTCGTTGATCGATCTGGTGGACGTCAACGGCGAGATCGGCCGCCGGGGCGGCGCCGCGCCGGGCGCCGGCGGCAGGAACGTGGACCATGTGGCCCTGCGCATCGAGGTCTTCGACGAGACGGCCCTGCGCCGCCACCTGGAGGCCCTGGGCGTGGCGCCCGGGGACGTGCACCAGCGCTACGGCGCCGAAGGCGACGGCCCGTCCATGTATATCCAGGACCCCGAGGGCAACACGGTGGAGCTGAAGGGCCCGCCAAGCGGCTGACCATAGGCCCCCTTTGCCGGGCGCCGGGGCCGCCCCGGGGGGAATCCCGTCCGCAGTCCGGCGTTCCCTCGCGCCGCGGGGGGAGGCGAGCGTCCCGCGCCGTTGCCGGCGCCCGGGAGGCGGGACAAGGGCGCATGGCCTTGCGATTGGCCGCCCGGAAGCTAATATCGGAACCATGTGCGAACTCCTCGGCATGAGCGCCAACGTGCCTACGGATATCCGGTTCAGTTTTTCCGGGCTGATGGAGCGCGGCGGCAGCACCGGCCCCCACGGCGACGGCTGGGGCATCGCCTTTTACGAGGGCAAGGGGTGCCGGACCTTCCACGATCCGGAACCCAGCGCCAATTCCGAGATCGCCCGCATGGTGCGCCGCTATCCCATCAAAAGCCTTGTCGTGGTCTGCCATATCCGGCGGGCCACCAACGGCCGCGTCTGTCTGGAGAACACCCATCCGTTCACCCGCGAGCTGTGGGGGCGCACCTGGGCCTTCGCCCACAACGGGCAGCTCAAGGGCATAAAGCGCTGGCCGCTCAAGTTCTACAAACCCATCGGCACGACGGACAGCGAACACGCCTTCTGCTGGATCCTGGACCAGTTGCGCGCCCGCTACGCCCGGCCGCCCAAGCCCGGACGAACCGTAGCGCGCGTGGTCAGGCGCCTGTTGGCGCGCATCGACGGGCTTGGCAGCTTCAACGTGCTGCTCAGCGATTCACGGTACCTGTACGCCCATTGCTCCAGCAATCTGGCCTGGCTGACCCGCCGGGCGCCGTTCGGAAAGGCAAGCCTGATCGACACCGAGATGACGGTGGACTTCGCCAAGGAAACCACGCCGCGCGACGTGGTCACGGTCATTGCGACCCGTCCCCTGACCCACGACGAATCGTGGACGGTGATGGAGCGCGCCAGCCTGACCGTCTTCCACAACGGCCTGCCGGTGAGCGCTTAATACCAAGGAGCGCTGATCATGGCTCATAGAGATCGCGTAGGCGGCTCGTCGGGTCATGATCAGCACTCCTTGGTATTGGCCACCCCGCCCAACGGCCTCGGCAAGGGGGATGCGTGCACCCGCGGCGTCGCCGGAAATCACGGAAATCCGTACTCGCGGCCCTGTTCAAGCCCCCGTGCAGGAGGATAGGAGAACCACCGGTAGAGGGGTTTTTGGGGTGTGTCTCGGTTTGAGATTCGATGCGCTGAAAGCGCAAGGCGGACTCGAATGTCGGCTTTGCGGATGAAAGCGGTATATAGGATACCATTCAACAAATATAAAGAACAAAAAGGGAATAGCTTTCCCCTAGTCGGGAATGGCTACCGCCGTCACCGCCTTGCCAAAGCGTTTTTCCAGGGCCGCCACCAAGCCGTCGATGCCGTCTTTGTCGAGGGTCGGCTTGAAGTCGCCGCGCTGGGTGACCAGCAGGCTCAGGCCGTTGGTGACGGCGTCGATGATCTTGAAGCCGAAGAAGCTCTCCGGGCGGCGGCGGATGCGGAAGCCGACCCGGAACGGCGCCTGGCCCTGGCGCGGGAACGTCACGGTGACCAGGGTGTCGCGGCCGTATTCGCGGATGCTCTTGACCTTGAAGTCGCCCGTCCAGTTGTCGGCCTGGGTGAACTCATAGCCGGACAGGAACATCTCCTTGTAGGTCGCTAGAAAGCGGTCCCATTGCTCGGGCGTCGCCTTGTCGTAATAGGCGCCCAGGGTAAACCGCGCCATCGGCTTGAAGTCGACGATGGTGCCGAGCAGCCCACGGAACTTGGCGACCCGCTCGGGCACGCTCAATCGCTCCGAATCCATCAAGTTCTCGGCGTTGGCGGTCAATTCCTCGATCATCTTGCGGCCCCGGATCAGCGCTTCGCCGGCCAGTTGCTGGTCGGATTTTCCGGTTACCGACCGTTCTTTCTGGTCGTCGCCCGATTTCAGCCGCCGGATCTTGTTATGGGCCATCTTGGAGAACGTGCCGTTCTCGCCGTATTCGTTAATGTAGTCCTGGAAGTCAACGGGGTTGGAACTGCCCTGGATGGCGTTCCAGACCGCCACCTCCTTTTGCAGGCGGGCGTTGCTTTCCGCGGAAACGGCCTGGTCGGCCGGCGGCAGGGCGGCCAATTGCGGCGGCGCGGCGGCCGGCGTTGCGCCTTCCGGGTTGAAGTAGAAGTCACCCCCGGTCAGGGATGAGGCTTCCCATGGCACCTGTAGGCTGTTCGTCGCTTCGATAACCTTATTGCGCACCTCCTTGAAGACCCGTTCCACATTCAGGCCCGGTGTCAGCATGGCCCTGGCAAGGGCTTCCGTGTACGGGCTGTTGTCCCCTTTGCCGTCGGCGGCAACGTTACCGGGTGAAGTGGCGTAGGCTATCAGTGTGCCTTTGGAGGCGTCCATCCGCGCCAGCCCTCGTGAAGCCGCACGGAAGCTGCGTTTGAAGGGATTGTTGCGACAGGCATCCAGGATGACGATGTTCAAGTCGTTGCCGGCGAACGCTATGTTGTCCAGCACGGCGTTGGCAGAGACCGCTTCGATGTCCACATCCGCTTCATCTTGGATGTCTACATTGACCGGGATCATGTAATTCTGACCACGGACCTGAACGCCGTGACCCGCGTAGTAGAACAGGCCCACCGCTTCCTTGCCCGCCGTTTCCAACTTGTTGCCAAAGGCTTTGATGGCTTTCTTCATGCCCTTCTGGTCGACGTCGATCCGTTCAATGACCTCAAAGCCGAGAGACCGCAGTGTCCTTGCCATTAGCTTGGCGTCATTGGGTGGGTTCTTGAGAGTGCCAAGATTGGGGTAGGCACCGTTGCCGATGATCAGCGCGATGCGTTTCTCGGCAAAGGATGGCTGGCTGGTAACCAATATCGCCAGTGCAACAACAGCTGCCACCCACAATCGGGTCATTATACCAAGGGTCGCTGATCATGACCCGACGAGCCGGCTTACCAAGGTTTTCGGCCTTAAGCGTGCGCTGTGGCGATGCGGGGCATCGCGAAGCGTGCGCGACGCCGTCCGAAAGCCTTGGTAAGCCGCCGTTGCGGTCGCGTATGCGGCCCGTCGGAGGGCGTCGAAAAGTTTCGACGATGCGCCGCATCGCCTGAAACTTT
>JADFHR010000113.1 GCA_022567015.1 Pseudomonadota bacterium | reverse complement strand
CTCGTCGACCTCGGCCAGGTCGTCGGCCAGGTCGCGGACCAGTCCCGCCACGTCTGCCTCGCCGAGCAGCGCCGGCACCTCGCGCACCACCACGGCGCCGGGGCCGAAGGGTTCGATGACCAGGCCCAGTTCCTCGAGCTCGCCGGCGCGCGCCGCGAGGCGCCCAGCGGCGGCCTCGTCGAGCTCCACGACTTCGGGGATGAGCAGCCCCTGGCGGGCCACCCCGTCCGCCGCCAGGGCCGCCTTGATGCGCTCGTGCACCAGCCGTTCGTGGGCGGCGTGCTGGTCGACGATGACGATGCCGTCGGCCGTCTGCGCGACGATATAGGTCTCATGCACCTGGGCCCGCGCCACGCCGAGGGGGTAGTCGCCGGGCGCATCCGTATCCTCCGCCCCGCCTGAAGCCGCGCCCGGCGGCGCCGCGGGCGGCGTCTCCAGGTTGGGCAGGGGCGCATGGAAGGCCGCCGCTTCCTCCGCCAGGCCGCGCCGGTGTCCGCCTAAGGGCGGCAGGGTCCCGGGGCGGGCCGCGCCCAGGGCGGCCATGGAAACGGTGGTGGAGGCGCGGTGGCCGGCCGCGGCCAGGGCGTGCTTGAGGGCGCCGACGATCAACCCGCGCACGAGGCCGGAATCGCGAAACCGCACCTCCGTCTTGGCCGGGTGCACGTTGACGTCGACGGCCGCCGCCGGGAGCTCCAGGAACAGGGCGACGAGCGGATAGCGGTCGGACGCCAGCAAGTCCCGGTAGGCCCCCCGGACGGCGCCGAAGAGCAGCTTGTCGCGCACCGGCCGGCCGTTGACGAACAGGAACTGCAGGGCGGCGTTGCCCCGGTTGAGCGTCGGCAGCCCGATGTGGCCGGTGAGCCGGATCCCTTCGCGCTCGGCATCGACGGCAAGGGCGTTGGCGGCGAAGGCGCGGCCCATGACGGCGCCCAGGCGCTCCAGCCGGGCGGCGAACAGATCGCCCGCGGCCGGGGCCAGCTTGATCACGCTGCGGGTGCCGTCGCCGAGGGTAAAACCGATCCCCGGATGGGCCATGCCCAGGCGGTTGATGGTCTCCACCGCGTGGCCCAGTTCGGTACGCACGCTTTTGAGGAACTTCAGCCTCGCCGGGGTGGCGAAAAAGAGGTCCCGCACCTCGACCCGGGTGCCCGGCGGATGGGCCGCCGGCTTGGGCCCGCGCTTGCGCCCGCCGTCGACGGCCATGGTCCACGCCGAGTCCGCCCCCGGCGGCCGGCTGGTGATGGAAAGCCGGCTGACGGCGCCGATGGAGGGCAGGGCCTCGCCGCGGAACCCGAGGGTGGCGATGGCCGACAGGTCGTCCCCGGGCAGCTTGGAGGTGGCGTGGCGCTCCACCGCCAGGGCCAGCTCTTCCGCCGTCATGCCGGCGCCGTCGTCGGCCACCGAGATCAGGGCCCGGCCGCCGTCCTTGATCACCACGTCGATGCGCGTGGCGCCCGCGTCGATGCTGTTCTCCACCAGTTCCTTGACCGCCGACGCCGGCCGCTCCACCACCTCGCCGGCGGCGATGCGGTTGACGACCGATTCGGGCAGCAGGCGGATGGTCATGGCGCCCTCGCTTTCAAGCCTTTGTAATGGTTGATCATGCCGTTGGTCGAGGAATCGTGGCCGGCGGCCGGGCCTGCGTCCCGCAGTTCCCCGAGGATGGTGCCGGCCAGCCGCTTGCCCAACTCGACGCCCCATTGGTCGAAGGAATTGATCTGCCAGATCACCCCCTGGACGAAGATCTTGTGCTCGTAGAGCGCCAGCACCATGCCCAGGGTATGGGGATCGAAGCGGCGCACCAGGATGGAATTGGTCGGCCGGTTGCCCGGGAACACCTTGTGGGGCAGCAGCCGGTCCACGTCCCCGGCCCCCATCCCCGCCGCCTCCATCTCGGCCCGGGCCTCGGCTTCGGTCCGGCCCTTCATCAGGGCCTCGGTCTGGGCGAAGAAGTTGGCGAGCAGGATGGCGTGATGGTCGCCACCGGCGTGGGGACTTTCGGCGGCGGCGATGAAATCGGCGGCGACCAGCCCGGTCCCCTGGTGGAGGAGCTGGTAGAACGCGTGCTGGCCGTTGGTGCCGGGTTCGCCGAAGACCACCGGGCCGGTGGCGTAGTCCACGGCGCGTCCGTCCCGGGTGACGCCCTTGCCGTTGCTTTCCATGTCGGCCTGCTGCAGGTAGGCGGGCAGGCGGCGCAGGGACTGATCATAGGGCAGCACGGCATGGCACGCCGCGCCCAGGAAATCCGTGTTCCACACGCCGAGCAGGGCCAGGATCACCGGCATGTTGGCCTCCAGGGCGGCGCCCAGGAAGTGTTCGTCCATGGCGCGGGCGCCGGCCAGCAGGGCCTCGAAGCGGTCCATGCCGACGGCGATGGCGATGGAGAGGCCGACGGCCGACCACAGGGAATAGCGCCCCCCCACCCAGTCCCAGAATTCGAACATGTTGGCCGGATCGATGCCGAACGCCGCCACCGCGTCCCGGTTGGCCGACAGGGCGGCGAAGTGCCGCGCCACGGCCCCATCCCCCAGGGCGCCGGTCAGCCAGGCGCGCGCCGTGGCCGCGTTGGCCACGGTCTCGGTGGTGGTGAAGGTCTTCGACGCGACCAGGAACAGGGTGGTTTCCGGGTCGAGCCCGTTCAGGGTCCCGGCCATATGGCTGCCGTCGACGTTGGAGACGAAGTGGACGCCAAGGCCCGGCCGGTGATAGGGCGTCAGCGCCTCGACCACCATCGCCGGGCCCAGGTCGGAGCCGCCGATGCCGATGTTGACCACGTCGGTGACGGATTTCCCGGTCTCTCCCGTCCACGCGCCGTCGCGCACCGCGTCCGCGAACGCGCCCATGTGCGCGAGCACCGCGTCCACCTTGGGCATCACGTCCTCGCCGTCGACCAGGACCGGCGGACCCGAACGGTTGCGCAGGGCCGTGTGCAGGACGGCGCGGTCCTCGGTGGTGTTGATCTTGTCGCCCCGGAACATGCGCTCGCGCCAGCCCTCGACGTCGGCCTGGCGGGCGAGGTCGAACAACAGCGCCATGGTCTCGGCGGTGACGCGGTTCTTGGCGTAATCGAGGAACACCTCGCCGACGGAAAGCGAGAAGCGCTCGAATCGCTCCGCGTCCGCGGCGAACAGCTCCCGCATGTGGACGCCGGCCACCGCCCGGTGGTGGGCTTCCAGCGCCTTCCAGGCGGGCGAGCTGTGCAGAGACGCCATCGGTGCCGTCCGGTTTTCCCCCGCATGCGAGCGGCGTCGAGACTAGCAGACAAAGGGAGGCCCAGCCACCCCGGGCAACCGGGGAAACGTCACCGCACGCTGGTCACCCCGTCGGGCTCGCCGACGACGACGACGATCAGCCGGTCCGCACGCAGAATGCGCCGGGCGACCCGGTTCACGTCGTCCAAGGTCACCGCCTCGATGTAGGAATTGCGGCGCTCCAGGTAGTCGATACCGAGGTTGTCGCGCTGCATGCCGACGAGCATGGAGGCGATGCGCCCGCTGGAGGTAAAGCGCAGGGGGAACGAGCCGGTGAGATAGGTCTTGGCGTCGGCCAGTTCATTCACGGTCAATCCGCCGGCGGCCAGGCGCCGCCATTCCTCGCGCACCACGCTGAGGGTTTCCGCCACCCGGGCATTGGCGGTGCCGGCGCCGCCCAGGATCAGGGCGGCGCGGTCGAGGGGATAGAGGCTGCTGTAGACCGAATACGCCAGGCCCCGTTTCTCGCGCACCTCGCCGTAAAGCCTGGACGTGAAGCCGCCGCCGCCGAGCACGTAGTTCATGACAAAGGCGGCGTAGAAATCGGGATCGTCGCGCTTGATCCCTTCCTGGCCGAAGACGATGGCGCTTTGCGGCACCGGCTTGGTGACGACGATGATCTCGTTGCTCGCCGCCGGCTTGGTCTCCGGCACGCGGCCCGGCGCCGCCCGTTCCGGCAGCCCGCCGAAGGTGGAGTCCAGAAGCCGGGCCAGGACCTCGGGCGTGATATCGCCGACCACGCCGATCGCCACGTTGGCGCGCGCCAGCCGTTGCTTGACAAACCGCTTGAGGCCGCCGGTGGTGATGGCGGTAATGCTTTCCGGCGTCCCGCCCACGGGACGGCCGTAGGGGTGATCGGGAAAGAGGGCGCGCAACAGCGTCCGGCTGGCGATGGTATTGGGGTTTTCCTGATCCCTTCTGAGGCCGGCCAGAATCTGGTCGCGGATGCGGGACACGGGCTCGTCGTCGAACCTGGGCGCCGTCAACGCCAGGCGCAGGAGATCGAACGCGGCGTCCCGGTTCTTCGTCAGCGTCCTCAGGTGCCCGCCAAAGGTGTCGCGCCCGGCGTCGAACCTCAGGCGCACCGCCAGGTCCTCCAGGCGCCGCTGGAACGCCTGGGAATCAAGATCGCCGGCGCCCTCGTCGAGCAGCGAAGACACCATCTCGGCCAGGCCTTCCCGGCCTTCCGGGTCGAGGGCCGCGCCGCCGTCGAAGGAGAAGCGCACCGAGATGATGGGGTTGGTGTGATCTTCCACCAGCCAGGCTTCCACCCCGCCCGGGCTGACGACCCTTTGGATCTCGATGGCCCGGGCCGGGACCAGGGCGAAAACCCCGGCCAGCAGGAACGCCGCGGCCCCCAGAAGCCGGCGCCCGCCCGCGCCCGTGACACCCGTGCCCATCATGCCCATGCCTAACCTTTGTCCGCGGGCAGCAGCAGGGCGGTCACCGAAGCCGCCTGGCCAAGGACATCCCGCGCCGCTGCGTTGATCTCGGGGACCGTGACCGCGCCGATGCGCTCGGGCCAGCTTTCCACGTCTTCCACGGTGAGGCCGATGGCCAGCGCGCCGCCCAGGACCCGCGCCCCGGTGCCCAGGGAGTCGCGGGCGTAAACGGCCTCGGCCTGCAGGCGCCCCTTGGCCCGCCGCGCTTCCTTCCCGGTGACGCCTTTATCGACGACCCTTGCCAGTTCCGCCTCCATGGCCGCCTCCAGCTTCTCCATGGAAACGCCGGGCCGGGGGCTGGCGTAAAACCCGAAGGTGCCCGGACCCAGCCGGTCGGGCTCGAAATAGGCGCCCGCGGACACCGCCAGTTTCTGCTCCACGACCAGCGAGCGGTACAGCGGACCGGTGGCGCCGCCGAGGATCTCGGCCAGGACCTGGAGCGCGTATACGTGTTCCGTCGCCCCTTCGGTGTAGCTGGGGGCCAGGAACGTGCGGCTCCAGGAAGGCTGGCGGACGCGGGGATCCTTCAGCGTCACCCGGCGGGCGGCCCTGTGCGGCGGCTCGCCGGGGCGCACCCGGGGCCGCGCCGGGGCCGCCGGGATGCGGCCATAGGTCTTCTCCGCCAGGGGCCTCAGCTTCTCCGCCGTAATATCGCCGGCGACCACCAGGATGGCGTTGTTGGGCACGTACCACCGCCGGTAAAAGGACATCAGATCGGCGATCGTCAGGCCGCGGATCTCGTGCTCCCACCCGATGATCGGCCTGCGGTAGGGGTGGTTGAGATAGAGCGTCGCGTTGACGTGCTCGGCAAGAAGGGCGGAGGGATTGTTGCCGGTGCGGTTGCGGCGCTCCTCGAATATGACCTGCCTTTCCGGCTCCACCTCCTTGGCGTCGAACACCAGGTTGGTCATGCGGTCGGCTTCCATCTCCATGACCATTTCCAGGCGGTCCACGGCGATGCTCTGGTAGTAGCCGGTGTAATCGTGGGACGTGAAGGCGTTCTCGCGCCCGCCGTTGCGGGCGAGGATTCTGGAGAACTCCCCCGACGCCAGTTTCCGGGTGCCCTTGAACATCAGGTGCTCGAGGAAATGGGCGGTGCCCGACTTGCCCGGAGGCTCGTCGGCCGAACCCACCTTGTACCAGACCATGTGGGTGACCACGGGGACCCGGTGGTTGGGGATGACCACAACGGCCATGCCGTTCTTCAAGGTGAAGGTTTCGGGATCGAAAACGCCGGCCCCGGCGGAGCCTTCGGGTCCCGGCGCCAGAAGCAGCAGGGCCAGGGCGCAGGCCGCCGGCCATGCCCTTCGCAAACGAACTCTCATGGAAGCTCCGTATGGTGGCGCGCCGGGCACTTGGCGCGGCTCAATTGAATCAATTGAAGATGCCCCTCACCCCCCGTTCGCGCTCGATGGTCGGGGTGTCGCCTTCGGTGATGGGACGTCCCAGCGCCTGGTTCTCGCGGATGCGCCTGGCCTCCTTGGCCGGATCGACGACGGTGCTCTTCTCGGTCTCGCCGGGCTTCTTCCAGAACAGGATGCGATCGGCAAGGGTCACGTCCTCCTCCACCATGATCGACGATTCCCGATTGACCAGGGTGCGGATGTCGGGGTCGGCCTGATGCGCCCCGGTCGCCCTCAGCAGGGCCTGGGTGCCCGAACTCATGGCGGGCTGGCTCCCCGGCGCGCCTTGAGCGCCGGCACCCCCTTTTTGGCCACCGCGGATCGCCGTCTCCGCCCAGTTCCTGGGAACCACCTCCTGGGGCCGCGTCTGGCCCGGTGCCGGGGGCCGCAGCCCGTAATCGGGCGGCATGCTGAGCGGGGCCCGCGAGTACACGGCGAATTCGTCAGGCGGAGACTTGGTGCGCGAAAAAACCTTGCGCACATCCGCGCAGCCGCCGACCAATGCCGCGGCCACAATACACAAAACCACCCGGGCGGTCTTGGTCATCAACCCTCCTTCACCTCCGTCCCACCCTTATTTTTAGGCTTTTCCGCGCCCATAAACAAGGAATCTAGGACCAACATGGTGACGCCGACGGTAATTCCGCTGTCGGCCACGTTGAACGCCGGCCAATGGTACCCGGCGACGTGGAAATCCAGAAAATCCGCCACCGCGCCGAAACGCAGCCGGTCGACCACGTTTCCAAGGGCGCCGCCGATCACCAAACCGATGGCGGACGCCAGCCAGACCCCCTGGACCCGGCGCAGCCAGACCACCAGGGCGGCGACGATGGCCAGCGCCACAAGCGGCAGAATCCAGACGTTGATCGCCGAATCCCCGTCGAACAGGCCAAAGCTGATGCCCCGGTTCCACCCCATCACAAGGTTGAAGAACGGCGTCACCGGAATGATTCTGGGCGGCTGCATGACCACGGCCATGATCCACCACTTGGTGGCCTGATCGAACACGATGACCAGGATCGCCACCACGAGGCCCAGCCGCAGACCGATGGAACTCCGCATGGCGGACCCCTTCCCTTATCCAGCCCGATGGCGGCGGACGGCATCGGCGCACCGCGCGCAGACGTCCGGGTACCCGGGATCGCTGCCCACCTCGCCCAGGACCTTCCAGCAGCGCCGGCATTTCTCGCCCGCCGCCAGGCTCGGGACCACCGCGACGCCCGGGACGTCGGCGATGGTAAAGGCGCCGTCGGGGGCCGCCCCGTCGTGCAGGGTGGCGTCCGAGGTGATGGCGATCTCGGCCAGGTCGACCCCATCCAGGGCCTCGACGTACGCACCCTCGGCGAAGACGCCGGCATGGGCTTCGAGGCTGGAGCCGATGCGTTTGTTGGCGCGCTCCACCTCCAGCGCCCCGGTGACGACCCGGCGCAGGGCGCGGACGCGCCCCCACTTGGCGGCCAGCGCATCGTCGCGCCAGGCCTCCGGAATCTCGGGAAACAGACGCAGATGCACGCTTTCGTCCGGGCCCGGGTGGCGGGCCAGCCACGCCTCTTCCGCGGTGAAACAGAGGAACGGCGCCAGCCAGGCGGTCAGGCAGTCGAACAGGGTATCCAGCACCGTCCGCGCCGCCCGGCGGCGCACCGAGTCCGCCCGGTCGCAATACAGGCTGTCCTTGCGCACATCGAAGTAGAACGCGGACAGATCGACGGCGCAGAAATTGTGCAGCTCGGCGAACAGGGGGTGGAAATCAAACGCCTCGCACGAGCCGCGCACCATCCGGTCGAGCTCCCAAATCCGGTGCAGGATCCAGCGCTCAAGCTCCGGCATATCGGCCACGGGCAGGCGTTCGGTGTCGTCGAACCCGTTCAGGTTGCCGAGCAGATAGCGCAGCGTATTGCGCAGCCGCCGGTAGATGTCGGCGTGGTGCTTGAGGATCTCCGGTCCGATGCGCAGGTCCTCGGAATAATCCGAGCCCACCACCCACAGGCGCAGGATATCGGCCCCGTACCGGTCCACCACGTCCTGGGGCGAGACCACGTTGCCCAGGGACTTGGACATCTTCTGGCCGTCCCCGGCCATGACGAAGCCGTGGGTCAGCACCGCCTCGTAGGGGGCCCGCCCGCGGGTGCCGCAGGACTCGAGCAGCGAGGACTGGAACCAGCCCCGATGCTGGTCGCTGCCTTCGAGATAGAGCGAGGCCGGCCACTGCAATTCGGGGCGTTTTTCCAAAACGAAGCTGTGGGTGGCGCCGGAGTCGAACCAGACGTCCAGGATGTCGGTGACCTGGTCGAAGTCGGCCGGGTCGTACTCGGGCGCCAGGAAACGCGCCGGATCGGAGGTAAACCAGATGTCCGCCCCTTCCGCCTCCACGGCGTCCGCGATGCGCTCCAGGACACCGGCGTCGCGCAAGGGCTCGCCCGTTTCCCGGTTGACGAAGACCGTGATCGGCACGCCCCAGGCGCGCTGGCGCGAGACACACCAGTCGGGCCGGGTCTCGACCATCCCGTAAAGCCGTTTGCGTCCCGATTCGGGCACGAAGCGGGTCTGGTCGATGGCCGCAAGCGCCGCCCGGCGCAGCCCCGTTTTCTCCATGCTGATGAACCACTGGGGCGTGTTGCGGAAGATCAGCGGCGCCTTCGAGCGCCAGGAATGGGGATAGCTGTGGGTGATCCGGCCCGAGGCCAGCAGCTGGCCGGCGTCCTTCAGGGCCTCCACCACGTCGCCGTCCACCTTGAACACGTGCCGGCCGGCGAACAGGGGCACGTGGTCTTCGAACAGGCCGTCGCCGTTGACCGTATCGGGCACGTCGATGCCATGCTTCACGCCGAGGGTGAAGTCGTCGGCGCCGTGGCCCGGCGCCACGTGGACGATCCCCGTGCCGGCGTCCATGTCGACGAAATCGGCGGCCAGGAGGGGCACGTCGAAGTCATAGCCCCGGCCGTGCAGGGGATGGCGGCAGACGGTCCCGTCCAGGCCGGTGGCCTCGGCCACCCGCCGCCACTCGGAGATCTTGGCGGCGCTTTTCACCGAGTCGGCCAGGCTGTGGGCGACGACCAGGCGCTCGCCGGCGACCGCCAGGCCGCCGTCCTCCACCGACACGACCTCGTAGACGCCGTAGGCGAAGCCGGGGCCGTAGGCCAGCGCCCGGTTGCCGGGGATGGTCCACGGCGTGGTCGTCCAGATGACGACGGAGGCGCCCTCGAGCTCCGCCGCCGCCGTCTTCAGCACGGGAAAGCGCACGTAAATAACCGTCGACGTGTGGTCGTGGTATTCGACCTCGGCTTCCGCCAACGCCGTCTTTTCCACCACCGACCACAGCACCGGCCTGGCGCCCTTGTAGAGCGCGCCGTTGAGCAGGAATTTTCCGAGCTCGCGCACGATCTGGGCCTCGGCGGCGAAGGCCATGGTGGTGTAAGGGGATTCCCAGTCGCCGATGATGCCGAGCCGTTCGAACTCCCGGCGCTGGATGTCGATCCAGTGGTCGGCGAACTCGCGGCATTCGCGGCGGAACTGGACGATGGGCACCTCGTCCTTGTTCTTGCCCTCGGCCCGGTACCGCTCCTCGATCTTCCATTCGATGGGCAGGCCGTGGCAGTCCCAGCCGGGCACGTAGTTCGCATCCCGGCCCAGCATCTGCTGGGAGCGGGTGATCACGTCCTTGAGAATCTTGTTGAGCGCGTGGCCGATGTGCAGGTGCCCGTTGGCATAGGGCGGGCCGTCGTGGAGGATGAACTTCCGGCGCCCCTTGGCCGCCTGGCGGTGCCGGCGAAACAGGTCCATGGAGGCCCAGCGCTTGAGCGTCTCGGGCTCGCGCTCGGGCAATCCGGCCCGCATGGGAAAATCGGCGTCGGGCAGAAACACCGTCGATTTATAGTCCACGCCCACTTTGCGGCCCTCCGGTCGTCGGTTTTCCATGCGCTGCCGGCTGCTCACCGCTTTATACCAAGGGGCGCTGATCATGACTCATAGAGATCGCGTAGGCGGCTCGTCGGGCAGGAGGAAAGTTGCAGGCGATGCGGCGCATCGTCAAAACTTTTCGACGCCCTCCGACGGGCCGCATACGC
>JADFHR010000293.1 GCA_022567015.1 Pseudomonadota bacterium | reverse complement strand
CCGCGGCCCCCGGCGTCGTCGCGCGCCGCTTGTGGTGCATGCACACCAAGGCGCGACGCGCTCCTAGCCGGAAACCTCGCAACGCCGTCGTAGGGGTACAATTTAGCTGATACAGGCCACTAATATTCGGCGCGGGGCGTTCATGCCGCCGTGGGGATGGCGAAAGGGTGGGGAATGAGCAAGACCGTCGCCAGCATAATTCAGAAATTCGCCGGGCTCGCCACTTCCTTCATGAAACCCAACCGGCGGGCCCTGACCCTGGCGCTGGCCTCGGAGCGGCTGGTCCAGGTTCACCGCCTTTCGACGGCGAAAGGTGACGTGGCGTTCTGCTGCCCATCCGCCAGGGCCCTGCACGATCCCTTGAACTTTTTCAAGGACGAGCCGGAGACGATCCGCTGGATCGATGTCTTCGTCAAGGACGGCGACGTCTTCTGGGACATCGGGGCGAACATTGGCGTCTACACGCTTTATGCGGCCCTCAACCCGAATGTCGCCGTGCTCGCTTTCGAGCCGGGCGCGGCCAGCTTCGGCGCCCTGGTCAAGAACGTCGAACTCAACGGCATGGGCGACAGGGTTCAGACCTACTGCCTGGCCTTCGATGAGACAACGCGCCTGGATTTCCTGCACATGGCGAACACGGCGGCGGGCCATTCCATGCATGCGTTCGGCCAATTGGATACCGTCGAGGGCAGGATCGAGCCGGTCTTCTCCCAGGCGGCGCCCGGCTTTTCCATCGACGATTTTCGCCGCATGTTCGATGTCCGGCAGCCCGACCACGTCAAGCTGGACGTGGACGGAATCGAAGAGCGGATTCTGCGCGGCGGTGAAGGCGCATTGCAAGGGGTCAAAACGGTCCTTGTCGAGCTTGCCGGCACCCATCGGGAGCGCATGCAGGGAGGGCCGTCGGCGGTACTCGCCGAGTACGGTTTTCGGCAGGCGGGGGACTTCAACAAGGACACCGCCCGCAACTGGCTTTTCGTCAACAGCCGCCTAGGCGGCATACCTTGAGAGCCTGTTAGAACCTGCCCCGATACCCGGACGTGGCGGCAAAGGGGCGCCGGCATTTTGGCGCGGACGGCGGCTTGGCGGACAACCGGGAAGGCACCGCCGGCGGATGTGGCGCTGCGCGTCCCGCGCGGATGTGGCGTTGCGCGTCCCGCGCGGATGTGGCGCTGCGCGTCCCGCGCGGTTGTGGCGTTGCGCGTCCCGCCCTGTTCCCGCATGCCGCCCAAGGCGGACGGGACGCGCCGGGCCTCCTTCCCGCGCAACCCCCGGCCAAAGGCGGTTTTCCGGCCCGCCCCGGCACCGATTCCGGTCCCGCGAATCACCGTTCCTTAATTCTTTTCCCGTACCCTCGGGGAGCGAAAACCCTTACCCTATGGGCGGAACCCGGCGCGCGCCGGGGTACCGGCCCGGTGGAAAAAGACAGGCACGAACCGTTTCGCCCATGATTTCATCCGTCGCATCCTCGCTGATCGACCCGCTCCGCGCCAGCCGGCCGCTTCAGCCCGGCGTCCGCGCGGCCACGGCGAATCCGGCCGGCGACGGCACCGCCCCGGCGCTGGGAATTCCTTCCAGCCTGGCCGACGGGAAGACCCTTCTCGCGGCCCAGGAGCAACGGCCGGGCGGGGAAAGGCGGGGCGGACACGCGGGCGGCCAACAGGAGCTCAGCGACGAACAAAAAGAGATCGTCACCGAACTCAAGCGCCGCGACACCGAGGTGCGCCGCCACGAGCAGGCCCATTCGGCGGCCGCCGGGAGCTACGCCGGCCCGGCGTCCTATGAATACGAGCGCGGACCCGACGGCCGGATGTACGCCGTGAGCGGCGAGGTCAGCATCGACACCCGCCCCTTGAACGATCCCGAGGCGACCATCCGCAAGATGGAAATCGTCATCCGGGCGGCCCTGGCGCCGGCCAACCCGTCCGCCCAGGACCACGCCGTGGCCGCCCAGGCCAAACAGGCCCGGCAGCAGGCCCTTACCGAAGTGAGGGCGGAGGAGCGGAATGAGCAGGAGGATGGCGGCGAGGGCCGCGATACCGCGGCGGGCGACGCCGCGCGCTTCGCCGCCGACAGCCTGCGCAACGCCATCGCCGCCTATGGACTCGCCGCCGGCGCCGCCTCCCAGTCGGCCGCGGAAATCGACCAGCCCCGCATTCAGCCGCTCATCGCCTGAACGCCGGCCGGCGCCGCCGATTAAGGATCGACGGGTCGCGGCTTTCGGCGGACAGGGGTTACTTGGGCGTGTCGGAGGTTTCGGGAACGTCCTTCGATGAAGCGAGCACCGTGCCGCTGCTGTCCTCATCCTCGCGGCAGATGGCGCCCTCGGTGACGGCGCGATGGACGGCGCAGTCCTGGCCGAGGGCCGCCGACAGGCCGTGATCGGTCAAGGATTTGCTGGTCATCAGGTAGCTGAGCCCGTCCGCGGCCCAACTGGCGAGTTGCAGGGGCAGGGGCACGGCACAGGCCCCGACGAAAAGCGGACACACAACAATTAACAGTCGCCGAAGCATTTCCCCCCATCTCCCCGAGAAGGTGTTTGCCCGCCGTCGGCGCCGGCATCGCGGCCGGGCTTTTCGTGCGCCGGGTCCGGCGCCGGGACGGATTTACCGATC
>JADFHR010000112.1 GCA_022567015.1 Pseudomonadota bacterium | reverse complement strand
GGAGAAGCTGCTGGCCGCCTTGCGCGGCGGCCTGCGGACCGTGCTCATCCCCAAGGAAAACGAAAAGGACCTGGCCGAGATTCCCGAAAACGTGAAACGGGGCATGACCATCATTGCCGTCGGCACCGTGGACGAGGTTCTGGAACACGCCCTGGTGTCGCCGCTCATCCCCATCGACTGGGACGAGGAAGCGGAGTTGAAGAAGGCCGGTACCCTCAACAAGCCGGACGACGACGTGGGCGGCATCCTTACGCACTGATTCCGTGTCCGCCGCACGCCGCCGCATGCTGCGGCACGGCTTGTAAAGCGGCGTGGCGGCGGATTCCGGTCAAATCTGCGGAACCGCGGACGGCCCGGCCCGGCTTTCGACGCTGGTGCAGGTGTTTCCTCCAACCCCTTCATCGAAAACGATTGTTTCACGGGTGCCGGCGATCGCCCCCGGAAAAAGGTGCCTCCGGATGTCCCGAAAGCCGCAAAAAACTGTGGAAAACTGCGGTTCTCCGATTGACGAGCCGGCTGGGTCCGATTTACACTGCACACCGTTTTCGCGATTCGCCACACAGAGCAAATCCCAACAACCAAACCAAGCAAATACCTTTAATCGGACAAGAGAGGGGGGCTTCAAATTGAACAAAAATGATCTGGTTGCAACTGTTGCGGGTGAAACGGGTATGTCGAAGGCGGACTCCGGCAAGGCCGTGGACGGCGTGTTCAAGGCGATCACCGACTCACTCAAATCCAAGACAGAGGTTCGCCTGGTCGGCTTCGGCACCTTCAGCGTGACGCGCCGCGCCGCCACCCAGGGCCGCAATCCGCGTACCGGTGAAAAAATCCAGATTCCCGCTTCGAATCAACCGAAATTCAAGGCTGGAAAGGGGTTAAAAGACGCGGTCAACTGACCACCCGTCTGGGAAACGAATGCATTGCCGGCTGCCTGGGCAGCCGGCTTTGTTTATCCGCCGGCGCCCCGTCCGGCCCGCCCTTGCGCTTGGCTGCGCAAGACCTGTATGGTCCGCCGTTGTTCAAGCGATGGGGCGATTAGCTCAGTTGGTAGAGCGTCTCGTTTACATCGAGAATGTCGGCGGTTCGAGTCCGTCATCGCCCACCACCCTGCGCCTTCGGCTTCGGGCGGCCGGCCACCCGAAGGCCTTGGCGTAAGAGTGTCCGCCGTAGCTTTAGCGAAGGCGGACGGAGTACCAATTCGCTCCGGACCGCCCGTACCATCGGGAGGCACCACGGGTATGCCAATGCTTGATTGCCGACGCCGGCCGGTGCGGTGTCTTTCGCGCCGCAGCGTGCTCGCCGGGCTGACGGCGGGGACGGCGGTTCTGGCGGCCGGGCGGACGGCGCGGGCCGCCTGCGCGCTGACCGCCGGCCAGAGCGAAGGTCCCTTCTTTCCGGCCGTCATCGAGGACCATGACTGGGACCTGACCCGTGTGTCCGGCGGCTCGGGCCGCGCCGAGGGAAAAGTGATCGAGGTGAGCGGCCGGGTGCGCGACGCGCGGTGCCGGCCCGTATCGGGCTGCGTGGTCGAGGTATGGCAGGCCAATATTCATGGCCGCTACGACCACCCGCGGGACGTGCCCAGGGGCCGGCCCCTGGACCCGAACTTCCAGGGCTATGGCCGGGTCACCACCGGCGACGACGGCGCGTATCGCTTCGTGACCATCATTCCCGGGTCCTATCCGGCGATGGAGGACTGGATCCGGCCGCCCCACATCCATTTCAAGGCCCGCGCCGCGTCCCATCCGCCGCTGACCACGCAGATGTATTTCGCCGGCCACCCGCTCAACGGCAAGGACCTGCTGCTGGCGCCGCTGCCGGCGGAGCACCGGGCGTCGCTCGAAGTCGCGTTCGACACCGCGCGGACCGACGGCGTCCGCACCGGCACCTTCAATTTGACTCTCCTCTAGAGATTGCCGCCCGCTAGCTCGGTCATGCTGGGGAACCGAGCGATTGCCTGCGCCGCCCGGCGACCCGGCCGGGGCCCCCGGGGGCGGCGTCCAGGTCCGCCCGGGGCGCCCGGAAAACGGATACCAAACTTTTTGAAATGGGGCATCCGGATTGGTCCGGCCGTGTCGCCGGAAGGGCCGCCGGTGACGCCTTGACACCTGTCGGGGGGTGGCTTACATGAAGCCGACCCGGCTACGGGGGTGTAGCTCAGCTTTGGTTAGAGCGCCGGCCTGTCAAGCCGGAGGTCGCGGGTTCGAGTCCCGTCACTCCCGCCATCACTCCATGCCGACACGAAGGTTCCGATCCCCATCAGCGAATGCCGTGATCCCCGTAGAGGAACGCCGCCATGGACGCGATGCTTGTTGAATACCTTCCCATCCTGATTTTCTTCGCCATCGCCACCGCCATCGCCGGTTTCGCGGTCGGTGCCTCCTACATCATCGTCCAGCAGCGGCCCGACGCGCAGAAGACCTCGGCCTATGAATGCGGCTTCGAGGCGTTCGACGACAGCCGCAACAAATTCGACGTCCGTTTTTACGTCGTCGCCATCCTTTTCATCATCTTCGACCTCGAGGTCGCCTTCCTGTTTCCATGGGCTATCACCTTGGGAAAAATAGGGGTTTTCGGCTTTTGGTCGATGATGGTTTTCCTCGCAATCCTTACCATCGGCTTTATATATGAATGGAAAAAAGGAGCCTTGGAATGGGAGTGACATCCCGTCCCGTCGCCGATGGCGGAGCGCCCTTGGCTGCGGGTGCCGCGGGTGCGGAGCACGAGGCCCTGCTCACCACGGTGAGCGGCGAATTGGCGGACAAGGGCTTCGTCGTCGCCCAATTGGACAATCTCGTGAACTGGGCGCGCTCGGGTTCGTTGTGGCCCATGACCTTTGGTCTCGCCTGCTGTGCCGTGGAGATGATCCACGCCTATATGAGCCGCTATGACCTGGACCGCTTCGGCGTGGTTCCCCGGGCCAGTCCGCGGCAGTCGGACGTCATCATCGTTGCCGGCACCTTGACCAACAAGATGGCGCCCGCCTTCCGCAAGATCTACGACCAGATGGCCGAACCCCGCTATGTGATCTCCATGGGCTCGTGCGCCAACGGTGGCGGCTATTACCACTATTCCTACTCGGTGGTCCGCGGTTGCGACCGCGTCGTCCCGGTGGACATTTACGTTCCGGGCTGCCCGCCGACCGCCGAGGCGCTGGTGTACGGCATTCTCCAGCTGCAGAAAAAGATCAGGCGGACGGGCGCGCTGTGGCGCTGACCCCATCGCAGGCACACCGGTAGAGCTCATCGAGGGAACCATGGATCTGGCCCTTAAAGACCTCGGCGATTACGTCGCCGAAGCGCTGCCCCAGGAGGTGCTCGGGACCGAGATCGAGTTCGACGAGTTGATGGTCAGGGCGCGCCGGGAGCTGATCGTCAAGGTGTTGACCTTCCTCCGCGACGACGTCAACTGCCGGTTCCAGCAGTTGATGGACGTTTGCGGTGTCGACTACCCGGAGCGGGAGAAGCGCTTCGAGGTGGTCTACAACCTGCTCAGCCTCACCCACAACATGCGTGTCAGGGTCAAGGTCGAGACCGACGAGGAGACTCCGGTGCCCTCGGTCAGCGGCGTGTTCAGCTCGGCCACGTGGTGGGAGCGCGAGGCCTGGGACCTTTTCGGCATCTATTTTTCCGAGCACCCGGACCTGCGGCGCATCATGACCGACTATGGGTTCGATGGACACCCGCTGCGCAAGGACTTTCCGCTCACCGGGTATGTGGAAGTGCGCTATGACGACGAACAGAAGCGCGTGGTCTACGAGCCGGTGAAGCTGACCCAGGAGTTCCGCACCTTCGATTTCCTCAGTCCCTGGGAAGGGGTGCAGGGCGTTCTGCCCGGTGACGAGAAGGCGGACGGGGACGCCTGATGGCCGAGACCCAGATCAAGAACTTCACCCTCAACTTCGGGCCGCAGCATCCCGCCGCCCACGGCGTGCTGCGCCTGGTGCTGGAGATGGACGGCGAGGTCATCGTGCGCGCCGACCCCCACATCGGGCTCCTGCACCGGGGCACGGAAAAGCTTATCGAGTACAAGAGTTACCTCCAGGCGATACCCTATTTCGACCGCCTCGACTACGTCGCCCCGCAGAACCAGGAGCACGCGTTCGCCCTTGCCGTGGAGAAGCTTCTCGGGCTCGAGGTGCCGCCCAGGGCCCAGTACATCCGCGTGCTCTACGCCGAAATCGGGCGCATCCTCAGCCACATCCTAAACGTGTGCTCGTATGCCATGGACGTGGGCGCCATGACGCCCATGCTGTGGGGCTTCGAGGAGCGCGAGCGGCTGATGGAGTTCTGCGAGCGGGTAAGCGGCGCGCGCATGCACATGAACTATTTCCGCCCGGGCGGCGTCGCCTTCGACATGCCGTCGGGGTTGGCCGAGGACATCGATGGGTGGGCCGATCACTTCCCCAATTTCGTCGATGACTGCGAGACCCTGCTGACCGAGAACCGGATCTTCAAGCAGCGCACCGTGGACATCGGGGTGATCACCGCCGACCAGGCCCTCGACTGGGGCTTCTCGGGGCCCAACCTGCGCGCCTGCGGCATCGCCTGGGACTTGCGCAAGGCGCAGCCCTACGACGTCTACGAGAAGATGGAGTTCGGCGTCGTCGTCGGCAAGCACGGCGATTGCTACGCCCGCTATCTCATGCGCATGGCCGAAATGCGCGTAAGCGTCAAGATCATCAAGCAGTGCCTGGAGCAGATGCCCGGCGGCCCGATCAAGGCCGACGACCGCAAGATCACGCCGCCGTCCCGCGCCGAGATGAAACACTCCATGGAGGCGCTGATCCATCATTTCAAGCTGTTTACCGAGGGCTACCACGTGCCGGCCGGCGAAACCTATACGGCGGTGGAGGCGCCCAAGGGCGAGTTCGGGGTCTATCTGGTCTCGGACGGCACCAACAAGCCCTATCGCTGCAAGATCCGCGCGCCGGGGTTCGCCCACCTGCAGGCCCTGGAGCTGCTCTCCAAGGGGCACATGCTGGCCGACATGGTCGCCAACATCGGCTCCATCGACATCGTTTTCGGCGAGATCGACCGATGAGCGCACCAACCGACGCGTCGGCGCAGCCGCGGAGCTTCGCCTTCACCCCGGAGAACGCGAAGAAGGCCGAGGCCGCCGTCGCCGCGTATCCGAAGGGGCGCCAGGCGAGCGCCGTGCTGGCCCTGCTCGACCTGGCGCAACGGCAGAACGGCGGCTGGCTGCCGCGGGCGGCCATGGATGCGGTGGCCGGGTTTCTCGACATGCCGCCGATGCGCGTTTACGAGGTGGCCACCTTCTACAACATGTACAACCTCGAGCCCGTGGGCCGGCACCACGTTGAGGTGTGTACCAATGTGTCGTGCTGGCTGCGCGGCTCCGACGACGTCCTCGCCGCCTGCCGCAATGCCCTGGGCATCGGTTTGGGCGAGACGTCGGCGGACGGCGGGTTCACCCTGTCCGAGACGGAGTGCCTGGGCGCCTGCGTCAATGCGCCGGTGATGATGATCGGCGGGGACTACTACGAGGACCTGGACGCCGGCACGGCGACGGCCATTTTGGCCGAGCTCAAGAAAGGGGGCACGCCCAGGCCCGGACCCCAGAGCGGGCGCAGGGCGTGCGAACCGGCCGGCGGGCTGACTACGCTGACGGGACTGTCGGACGGCCGGGGCGACGCCCGGGGCGACGAACCGGGGGCTTCCTGATGCTCAGGGACGCCGACCGCATTTTCACCAACCTATACGGATTCGAGGACGTGGGCCTGGAGGGCGCGCGGGCGCGCGGCGACTGGGACAATACCAGGGCGCTGATCGCCAAGGGCCGCGACTGGATCGTCGACGAGGTGAAGAACTCGGGGCTCAGGGGACGCGGCGGCGCCGGCTTCGGCACCGGAATGAAATGGTCCTTCATGCCCAAGGTCTCCGACGGCCGGCCCCACTACCTGGTGATCAACGCCGACGAGGGCGAGCCCGGCACCTGCAAGGACAGGGAAATCCTTCGCCACGAGCCCCATAAGCTGCTGGAGGGCGCGCTGCTCGCCGCCGTCGCCATGGGCGCCAACGTGAGCTACATCTATATCCGCGGCGAATTCCACCGCGAGACCGAGGCCTTGCGGCGGGCCATCGGCGAGGCCTATGAGGCCGGGCTGATCGGCAAGGACGCCTGCGGCTCGGGCTGGGACTTCGACGTTCACCTCCACGTCGGCGCCGGCGCCTACATCTGCGGCGAGGAGACCGCCCTCCTCGAAAGCCTGGAAGGGCGGAAGGGGATGCCCCGCCTCAAGCCCCCGTTTCCCGCCAACACCGGCCTGTATGGCTGTCCGACCACGGTCAACAACGTGGAATCCATCGCCGTGGCGCCGGCCATACTGAGGCGCGGCGCCGACTGGTTCGCCGGGCTCGGCCGCTCCAACAACACGGGCACCAAGATTTTCTGCATCTCCGGCCACGTCAACCACCCGTGCACCGTGGAAGAGGAGATGAGCGTGCCCCTCAGGGAGCTCATCGAGAAGCACGCCGGCGGCGTGCGCGGCGGCTGGGACAACCTGCTGGCGGTGATTCCCGGCGGCTCCTCGGTGCCGCTGATCCCCAAGTCCGTCTGCGAAACGGTGCTCATGGATTTCGACTCCCTGCGCGAGGCCCAATCGGGCCTGGGCACCGGCGCCGTGATCGTCATGGACAAGTCCACCGACATCGTCAGGGTGATCGCCCGGTTGTCCCGGTTCTACATGGACGAGAGCTGCGGCCAGTGCACGCCCTGCCGCGAGGGCACCGGCTGGCTGTGGCGCATGATGGAGCGCCTGGTCACGGGCAACATCACCGTCGAGGAGATCGACCTCCTGGATGAGGTCAGCCGCCAGATCGAAGGCCATACCATCTGTGCCCACGGGGACGCCGCCGCGTGGCCCGTGCAAGGGCTTATCCGCCATTTCCGGCCCGAGCTGGAGCGCCGCGTCGCCGCCTTCCAGGCACGGCAGGCCGATCAGGCGGCATGAGGAAAAAGACATGCCGACACTGACCATCGACGGCAGGGAAGTAGAGGTGGAGCCGGGGCTCACGGTCCTCCAGGCCTGCGAGCAGGTGGGCATCGAAATTCCCCGGTTCTGCTACCACGAACGCCTGTCCATCGCCGGCAACTGCCGCATGTGCCTGGTGGAGATGGAGCGGGCGCCCAAGCCGGTGGCGTCCTGCGCCATGCCGGTGGCCGACGGCATGGTGATCCACACCAACACGCCCGGGGTGCAAAAGGCGCGCCGGGGGGTGATGGAGTTCCTGCTCATCAATCACCCGCTGGACTGCCCCATCTGCGACCAGGGCGGCGAATGCGACCTGCAGGACCAGGCCATGGCCTACGGGTTCGACCGCAGCCGCTACCGCGAGGGCAAGCGCGCGGTGGAGGACAAGTACCTGGGGCCGCTGATCAAGACCATCATGACCCGGTGCATCCACTGCACCCGCTGCATCCGCTTCGCCACCGAGATCGCCGGCGTGCCGGAGCTCGGCGCCACCGGCCGCGGCGAGGACATGGAGGTCGGCACCTACGTGGAAAAGGCGCTGACGTCCGAGCTGTCGGGCAACATGATCGACCTGTGCCCGGTGGGGGCGCTGACGTCCGCGCCGTATGCCTTCGCCGCGCGGTCGTGGGAGCTGACCAAGATCGAGTCGGTGGACGTGATGGACGCCGTGGGCAGCAACATCCGCGTCGATTCCCGCGGCGCCGAGGTCATGCGCGTGCTGCCGCGCCTGAACGAGGACGTGAACGAGGAGTGGATATCGGACAAGACCCGCTTCGCCTGCGACGGGCTGAAACGCCAGCGCCTCGACCGGCCCTATGTGCGCCGCGACGGCAGGCTCCAGGCCGCCACCTGGGCCGAGGCCTTTTCCGCCATCGGGCAACACCTCAAGGGCGTCCAGGGGAAACGCATCGCCGCCATTGCCGGCGATCTGGCCGACTGCGAATCGATGATGGCGTTGAAGGACCTGATGGTGAAGTTGCGGTCGCCGAACACGGACTGCCGGCAGGATGGGGCCAAACTGGATGGGGCGTTGCGCGCCGGCTACCTGTTCAATACCACCATCGCCGGGATCGAACAGGCCGACGCCTGCCTCCTGATCGGCACCGACGTGCGCCGGGAGGCGCCCATCATCAATGCGCGGCTGCGCAAGCGCCACCTCGCCGGCGGCTTTGCCATGGGCGTCGTCGGGCCACAGGTGGACCTGACGTATGACACCGAGCACCTTGGCGACGGTCCCCAGACCCTGGAACAGATCGCCGCCGGCCAACACGCCTTCGCCGGGGTGCTGCGGCGGGCCGAGAGGCCGATGCTGATCGTCGGCATGGGCGCCCTGGCCCGCGCCGACGGCGCCCAGGTGCTGGCCACGGCGCGCACCATCGCCGAGGACTGCGGAATGGTGCAGGACACCGACGGCTGGAACGGCTTCAACGTCCTGCACACGGCGGCGGCGCGGGTGGGCGGACTGGACCTAGGCTTCCTGCCCGGCGACGGCGGCCTGGATACCGGGGCCATCGTGGACGCGGCGGCGGCGGGCGCCGTGGCGGTGGTGTACCTGCTGGGCGCCGACGAGATCGACATGGACAGCCTGGGCAAGGCCTTCGTCATTTACCAGGGTCACCACGGGGACGCCGGGGCGCAGCGGGCCGACGTCATCCTGCCCGGCGCCGCGTATACGGAAAAGAACGCCACCTACGTCAACACCGAAGGGCGGGTGCAGCAGGGAAGGCGGGCCATCTACCCGCCCGGCGAGGCGCGCGAGGACTGGGCGATCATCCGCGCCCTGTCCGAGGTCCTGGGGCGGAAACTTCCCGTCGATACCCGCGACGATGTGCGCGCCCGCATGGCCGAGGTCAACCCCAACTTCGCCGCCGGTCCGGACGCGGTGGAAACGGCGCCGTGGGGCGCGTTCGGGACCGACGGGCCCATGGACCCGGCGCCGTTCCGGTCGCCGGTCGCCAACTTCTACATGACCGATCCCATCAGCCGGGCCTCGGTCACCATGGCCGCATGCGCGGACGCGCTGGCCGGCGCGCAGCGGGAAAGGACCGGGACCGATGGTTGAGTTCTGGGACGGCTACGTTTGGCCGACGGTGTGGATCGGTCTGAAGGTCGTCGCCATCGTCATCCCCCTTTTGTTGGGGGTGGCGTACCTGACCTATGCCGAGCGCAAGGTGATCGGCGCCATGCACCTGCGCCGCGGACCCAATGTGGTGGGTCCGTTCGGGCTGCTTCAGCCCATCGCCGACGGACTGAAGCTGTTCTTCAAGGAGACCATCATTCCCACCGGCGCCAACCGGGGCGTGTTCATCTTGGCGCCGTGCCTGACCTTTGTCCTGGCCCTGGTCGCCTGGGCGGTCATTCCCTTCGGCGAGGGCCTGGTGCTGGCCGACATCAACGTCGGCATCCTTTATCTTTTCGCCATCTCGTCGATGGCGGTGTACGGCATCCTCATGGCCGGCTGGGCCAGCAACTCCCGGTACGCCTTTCTCGGCGCCCTGCGCTCGGCGGCGCAGATGGTGTCTTACGAAGTTTCCATGGGGTTCATGATTATCGGGGTTCTGCTGTGCGTCGGTTCGCTGAACCTGGGCGACATCGTCATGGCGCAGCAACGGGTCTGGTTTGTCATTCCGCTGCTGCCGCTGGCGGTCATATTCTTCATCTCGACCCTGGCCGAGACCAACCGCCACCCCTTCGACCTGCCGGAGGCCGATGCGGAACTGGTGGCCGGGTACAACGTGGAATACTCGGCGATGACCTTCGCCCTCTTTTACCTGGGCGAGTACGCCTTCATGATCCTGATGTCGGCGATGACCACGATCCTGTTCCTCGGCGGGTGGCTGCCGCCCATGGACAGGGTGCCGTTCACCTGGGTGCCGGGGCCGGTGTGGTTCGCGGCGAAGCTGGCGGCGGTGCTGTTCGTCTTCCTGTGGGTGCGGGCGACGTTCCCGCGCTACCGTTACGACCAGTTGATGCGCCTGGGCTGGAAGGTGTTCCTGCCCATATCCCTGGCCGCCGTGGTGATCGTCGCCGGGGTCCTGGTCGCCTTCGATCTGGCGCCGGTTTACGGCTGAGAATGGATTTAATACCAAGGATCGCTGATCATGACCCATAGAGACGGCTTACCAAGGTTTTCGGCCCTAAGCGTGCGCTGTGGCGATGCGGGGCATCGCGAAGCGTGCGCGACGCCGTCCGAAAGCCTTGGTAAGCCGCCGTTGCGGT
>JADFHR010000111.1 GCA_022567015.1 Pseudomonadota bacterium | reverse complement strand
GCGACGCGCCCGTCCGTATTGGCCACGATCTGGCGGTCGCCGTCGAAGGGCGCCCCTTCGACCGGGTCGGCGCGGTAGCCGATGGCGGCAACCACGACGCCGCACGCGATATCGAAGAATTCGCCGGTCCCCACCGCACGGCCTTTTTCGACGTGGGTGCGCTCGAGGCGCAGCCCCTCCACCCGGTCGCCCCCCAGAATCTCGACCGGCGCCGCGTAGAACCGGAAATGGACGCGCTTCGGTTTCTCGTCCGCCCGGCGGGCGGCGAATTCCCGCAACGTGGCCAGGTTCCTTTCCTTCAGGCGCCGGTCGCGGTCCGGCAGGTCGCCGACGCCGTCGGGCAGCTGCGCGCCATCGACCTGGGGCACGCTGTTCTCCAGCTTTCCCATCTCGCGCAGCTCGACGTTGGTGAACTTGGCCTCCACGGGGCCGCGCCGGCCGAACATGTAGACGTCGGTGAGGGGCGCCGAACGGATGGCTTTCGCGGCGTAGCCGGTGAGATCGGAGGCCGCCATCTCGGCCTCGGTCTTGACCAGGACGCGGGCCACGTCGATGGCCACGTTGCCGACCCCGACCACCGCCACCGCGGACGTGTTGAGGTCGGGATCGAGGTCGCGGAAGTCGGGATGGCCGTTGTACCAGCCGACGAACGCGGCCGACCCCAAGACCCCCTGTTTGTCCTCGCCGGGTATGCCCAACGGGCGGTCCCGCGGCGCCCCGACGCAGAGCACCACGGCGTCGTACATGCGGCGCAACTCGGCCAGGCCCACGTCCCGGCCCACCTCCACGTTGCCCCAGTAGCGCACCTGGTCGCTCGACGCGGTGCGCTCGAACTTCGCCGCGACTTTCTTGGTGGTCTGATGGTCCGGCGCCACCCCGTCGCGAATCAGGCCGAACGGGGTGGGAAGGCGTTCGATGATATCGATCCGCACATCGGCGCCGGATTTGAGGAGCGCGTCGGCGGTGTAGAAACCGGCAGGCCCGGACCCGACAATCGCTACGCTGACCGGCATCTACACGTCCGCGCGCCGTTGGAACTTGCGACCGAACGGTGTCCGGGCGCGATCCCAACGTTTATACCACGGATCGCCCGGCGGTCACCCGTGCTTTTCCACAACGCGGCTATGGGGATTTCCGCCCGCCCCGCGGCGGGGGCATAGACTCAAGATTTCCAAAAATCCCGTGCAGGCGCGAATATCGCCGGGTGCCGTTGTGATCCGGCGACCCCGGACCGTTGTCCATTCGTGTCCACCCGCCTTTCTCTGCGTCCTCTGCGTTTGATTTTTTTAACGCCGAGGACGCTGAGGTGCGCGGAGGTACGCCGGGAATTTCGTCAGCGCCCGGCGTTGTATCCCGTCGTCGGCGATCCCGGACCGTTGTTCATCCGTGTCCATCCGCGTCAAACGATCACCGGCGTTTGAACCGGAAAATCATTGGCGTGGAGCGGCGAACGGCCGCCGTCGAACACGGATGGACGCGGATAAACACGGATAAACACGGATGGACGGGGATGAAAATTCGTCTCGGCGAAGGCACGGAAAAACTTACCCAAGTACCCCCAATCATAAAACGATGGTACGTGTGATAGAGGGTTCTAGCCGGAGACGGTCCACGTATGGCCGCGGCGCAGCAGCGCGTTGAGATCGCCGCCCGGGTGGCTGGCCTTGGCCTCGTCGATGCGCTCCCGGATGCTGGTCTCGTAGCTCGGCCCCGGGTCGCAATAGAGCACGCCGAGCGCCACCGGCGTCTCCAGGGCGACCAGCATGGTGGCGAGGGTGCGGTTGGTTTCGTCGTGTACCATCACGTCGGCCTCGGAAACCCCGTCGCTGCCGATGGTCACGGTCTCCAGGGTCAGCTTGGCGGGGTCGAGCCTGAGGCCCCGGGCCCTGCCCTCGCCGAAGACCAGGGGCCGGCCGTGCTCGACATGGATCTGCGCGTCGTCGGCGACGTCTTTTGCGGTGAAGTCCGCGAAAACACCGTCGTTGTAGACGATGCAGTTCTGGAATATCTCGACGAACGACGCGCCCCGGTGCGCGTGCGCCCGTTTCAGGACTTCCGCCAGGTGTTTTTGCATGGTGTCCACGGAACGGGCGACAAAGTGGGCGCCGGCGCCAAGGGCGAAGGCGGCCGCCGAAACCGGGTGTTCCACCGACCCCGTCGGCGTCGACGGCGACCGGGTGCCGACCCGGGAGGTGGGCGAGTACTGACCCTTGGTCAGCCCGTAGATCTCGTTGTTGAACAGCAGGACCTGCAGGTCCACGTTGCGCCTGAGCACGTGCAGAAGGTGGTTGCCGCCGATCGACAGTCCGTCACCGTCGCCGGTGACCACCCAGACATCGAGCTCGGGCCTGGCGAGCTTGATCCCGGTGGCGACGGCCGGCGCCCGGCCGTGGATGGTGTGGAAGCCATAGGTGGCCATGTAATAGGGAAAGCGGGACGCGCAGCCGATGCCGGAGACGAAAACGGTATTCTCCGGCACCGCCCCGATGTCGGCCAGGGTGCGCTGCATGGCCTTGAGGATGGCGTAATCGCCGCAGCCGGGACACCAGCGCACCTCCTGGTCGGTGGCGAAGTCCTTCGCCACCAGCTTTTCCGCTGGTCTGACGACGTTCACCTCAGGCCTCCATTCGGGCGCGGATCGCCGTCTCGATCTCGGAGATCTTGAAGGGTTGGCCGGAAATCTTGTTGAGGCCCTCGGCGGGGACAAGACATTCGCTGCGCAGGAGCGTCAACAGCTGGCCGGTGTTCAGCTCGGGCACCAATACCTGTTCGAACCCGCCCAGAAGGTCGCGCAGGTTCCTGGGCAGCGGCCAGATATGGCGGATGTGAATGTGCGACACATCCAGCCCCCCGCCTCTCAGCCTGTTGACCGCACGGTTGATCGGACCGTAGGTGGACCCCCAGCCGACCACCGCCAGCCGCCCCCGTTCGCCGCCCTCCTCGACGGCCTGGCGCGGGATATCGTCGGCGATGCCGGCGATCTTCGCCATGCGCGCCTGGGTCATGCGCTCATGGTTGACCGGGTCATAGGAAATGTGCCCGCTGTCGTAATCCTTTTCCAGGCCGCCGATGCGGTGTTCGAGCCCCGGCGTCCCCGGCACCGCCCACGGGCGGGCCAGGGTCGCGGGATCGCGCAGGAACGGCTGAAAGCCTTCCGCGTCCGTGCGGAACGTGACCGGCATGGGCGGCAACGTATCGACGTCCGGGATCAACCAGGGTTCCGCGGCGTTGGCGATGTAGCCGTCGGTAAGCATGATCACCGGGGTCATGTACTTGGTGGCGATGCGGACCGCCTCGATCGCCACCTCGAAACAGTCCGACGGCGACCGGGCCGAGACCACCGCCACCGGGCTGTCGGCGTTGCGCCCGAACACCGCCTGATGGAGGTCCGACTGTTCGGTCTTCGTCGGCATGCCGGTGGAGGGGCCGGCGCGCTGGGAATTGATCACCACCAGGGGCAACTCGGTGCTGACGGCCAGGCCGATCGCCTCGGCCTTGAGGGCGATGCCGGGGCCGGAACTCGACGTCACCCCCAGCGATCCCGCATACGAGGCGCCGATGGCGGCGCAGACGGCGGCGATCTCGTCCTCCGCCTGGAAGGTGATGACACCGTAATGCTTGAGGTTGGACAGGGTGTGCAGCACCGACGAGGCCGGGGTGATCGGGTAAGAGCCGAACATGACCGTGAGCCCGGCCAGGTCGGCACCGACCACGAGGCCCCACGCCAGGGCCTCGCCGCCGGTCACCGCCCGGTAAAGGCCGGGCGCGATATCCGCCGGCCGCACCGTGAACCCAGCGGAGACGTCGGACATTTCGACGGTCTCGCCGAAGGCGTGGCCGGCGTTCAGCGCCGCGCCGTTGGCGCCGGCCAGGTCCGGCCGGGAGGCGAATTTCTGGTTCAACCAGTCGATGGTAACTTGCCGGTCGCGGGCGTACATCCAATAGACCAGACCCAGGGTCCACAGGTTCCTGCAGCGCAACGCCTCCTTCTTCGACAGCCCGAATTCCTTGACCGCGTCGAGGGTCAGCTTCGAGATGTCGATGGGGATGGTGCGGTACTTGTCCAGGCTGCCGTCTTCCAGCGGATTTGTCCGGTAGCCGGCCTTGTGCAGGTTGCGCTCGGTAAAGGCGCCGCTGTCCACGATGACCATGCCGCCCGCCCTCAGGTCCGTGATCTCGACCATCAGCGCCGCCGGGTTCATGGCGACCAGCAGGTCCACCGAGTCGCCGGAGGTCTTGATCACCCGGGAGCCGAAATTGATTTGAAAAGCGGAGACACCGAAGGTCGTCCCTACCGGCGCCCGGATTTCCGCCGGAAAGTCGGGGTAGGTGGCCAGGTCGTTGCCGGCCAGCGCCGAGGACTGGGTGAACTGGCCGCCGGCGAGTTGCATGCCGTCGCCGGAATCTCCGGCAAAGCGGACGACGGCCGAGTCCAATTCCTGGCGGGCCGGCCTGGCGGGGTCTAGATCGACAGTGGCGTTCGCAGACATGGCTTTCAGCTCGATGCCCTGAACTTGCTCACCACCCGCGGCAGGGCGGCGGCAAAGCGAAAAGGCTCCCCCCACATCCAGACTATATATTGTACATTTCCGGGATGTGAACAACTATGGTCGTATGCGGACGAAAAATATTTCCGCCCGCCGGGAGGGGGCCGCCGCGACACGATCCCGGTGGCGCCGGCTTGCCCTGTTCCCCTATAACTGACCATCGATGGCCGGGGACCCGCGTGAACGCCACAGACGATAAACTCAACCTGCTCAGCGACCTCATCCGCAAGGCCCCGGCGGCCGGCGCGGACGGCGCCGACGCCGTGTTCATGGGCGGCAGGTCGCTGTCGCTGACCCGGCGCCTGGGAAGGCCGGAATGGCTGGACCGTTCGGAAAGCGCCGATGTGGGCCTGCGCGTGTTCATGGGCAAGCGCCAGGCCATCGCGTCGTCCTCCGATCTGTCCACGGGCGCGCTCGAGGAACTGGTCGGGCGCGTCCTCACCATGGCCCGCTCGGTGCCCGAGGACCCCTACTGCGGCCTGGCCGGGCCGGACCTGTTGGCCACCGACCGCCCGGATCTGGACATCTGCGATCCCGCCGAACCCGCGGCGGAGACGCTGGTGGAGAGGGCGGCGCGGGCCGAGGACGCCGCGCGCGGCGTGCCCGGCGTGACCAACTCGGAAGGCGCCGAGGCCGGTTGGGGCCGGATGGAGGTGGCCATCGCCTCCAGCAACGGGTTCACCGGCGTCTACGGGACGTCGCGGCACAGCCTCAGCGTCTCGGTGCTGGCCGGCGAGGGGACGGCCATGGAACGGGATTACGATTACGCCAGCGCCGTCTTCGCCAAGGACCTGGGTGAGCCCGAGGACATCGGCCGGTCGGCGGGCGAAAAGGCCGTGCGCCGCCTGAAGCCGCGCAAGATGGAAACGGCGCAGGTGCCCGTGGTCTACGATCCCCGCGCCGCCCGCAGCCTGCTCTCCCATCTGGCCGGCGCCATAAACGGCGTCTCCGTCGCCCGCGGCACCACGTTCCTCAAGGACAAACTGGGCAAACGGATATTTCCCCGGTCCGTGACCATCGTCGACGACCCGCACCGCCGGCGCGGCCTCAGGTCCAGACCGTTCGACGGAGAAGGCTTGGCCACGCGGCGGTGCAACGTCATCGACAACGGCGTACTCACTACCTGGATCCTGGACCTGCGCTCGGCGCGCCAGCTTGGACTGGCGCCCACCGGGCATGCCGGCCGCGGCAGCTCTTCGCTGCCCTCGCCGTCGGTGGCCAACCTGTACCTGGAACCGGGCCAGGCGACGCCCAGGGACCTGATGGCGGATATCAAAAGCGGCTTTTACATCACCGAGCTCATCGGCTTCGGCGTCAACGGCGTCACCGGCGACTACAGCCGGGGCGCGGCCGGTTTTCGCATCGAGGACGGCGAACTCGCCCATCCGGTGAGCGAGGTTACGGTCGCCAGCAACCTGAACCACATTTTCGCCAACATCACCGCCGCCGATGACCTGGAGTTCCGCCACGGCACCGACGCCCCCACGTTACGCGTCGACGGCATGACCGTGGCCGGCAGGTAGGGCCGCGCCGCGCCGCGCCCGGCGGGCGTTGGCCCCCGCCGCGCCCCGTGCTATGGTCCGGGGCGTCAAGCAAAGGTTGGCATGACCTTGAGCGCGTTTACCGAAAATAGCCGTCCGCGGCATCAATCCACCTACGTTCTGATGCGCCGGCTGTTGCGCGAAAGCGTACGGCCGTACCGGGGCTGGCTGGTCCTGGCCCTTCTTTGCATGGCGGTGATGGCGACGGCCACCGCGATGACCGCGTGGCTGATGAAGCCCGTGGTCAACGACGTGTTCTTCGCCGCGAACAGCGACATGTTGTGGATCGTCGGCGGCGCGGTGATGGCGGCCTTCGTCGTCAAGGGGCTGGCCAACTATGCCCAGGCCACCCTGATGGCGTACGTGGGCCTGCACATTGTCGCCGACAACCAGAACCGCCTGTACGCCCACCTGTCGCGCCTGGACCTCAGCTTTTTCCATGCCAACCCGACGGGAAAGCTGATCTCGCGGTTTACCTACGACATCAATCTCATGCGCGGGGCGGTATCGAACGTGTTGACCAGCCTGGGCAAGGACCTGTTGTCCGTGGTCGGACTGGTCATCGTGATGTTCATACAGGACTGGCCGCTCGCGGCCATTTCGTTATTCGCCTTTCCCCTGGCGGTGTTTCCCATCGTCCGCCTCGGCCGGCGGGTGCGCGCGGTCACCGCCGACACCCAGGAGGAAATGGGCCAGTTGACCACCTTGCTGGAACAGACCTTCCAGGGCATCCGCGTGGTCAAGGCCTACGGCATGGAGGAATACGAGAAAGGGCGCATGGGCGGAATCATCAAACGCATCTTCCGCCTCGCCTTCCGGGCGGCGCGCATACGGGCGTTGTCCAGCCCCATCATGGAGACCCTGGGCGGCGCCGCCGTCGCCATCGTCATCATCTACGGGGGATACCGGGTGATCGGGCAGCAGACCGATCCCGGCGCCTTTTTCTCCTTTCTCACGGCGCTCCTGCTCGCCTACGAGCCGATGAAGAAGCTGGCCATGCTCAACGCCAACCTCCAGGAAGGGCTGGCCGGCGCGCAGCGGATGTTCGACCTGCTGGACGTGGAACCGGGCATCCGCGAAAAGCCGGCGGCGCGCCCACTTTCGGTCTCCGCCGGGTGCATCCGCCTGGAAGACGTGCGGTTCGCCTACGAACCCGGAAGACCGGCGCTGAACGGGGTCACCATGGAGGTGCCGGCGGGAAAGACGGTGGCCCTGGTCGGACCGTCGGGGGCCGGCAAGTCGACCATCCTCAACCTGATTCCCCGCTTCTACGACGTGGCCGCGGGCCGGGTTCTCATCGACGGCGCCGACGTGCGCGACGTCACGTTGGCCTCGCTCTATGCCAACATCGCCCTGGTCAGCCAGGAGATCACCCTTTTCGACGACACGGTCAGGGCCAACATCGCCTATGGCCGGGCCGGGGCCGGCGACGCCGAGATCATCGCCGCCGCCCGTAACGCCGCCGCCGACGAGTTCATCCGCGCGCTTCCCCAGGGGTACGACACCATGGTCGGCGAACAGGGCGTCAAGCTTTCCGGCGGCCAGCGCCAGCGCCTGGCCATCGCCCGGGCGACGCTCAAGAACGCCCCCATCCTGCTGCTCGACGAGGCGACCTCGGCCCTGGACACGGAATCCGAACGCCAGGTGCAGGCGGCCCTCGGCAAACTCATGCGCGGGCGCACCACCGTGGTCATCGCCCATCGCCTGTCGACGGTGGTGGACGCGGACCTGATCCATGTGGTCGAGGCAGGCAGGATCGTGGAATCGGGCAGCCACGCCGACCTGTTGGCCCAGGGCGGCGCCTACGCACGCTTGTATGCCCTGCAGTTTGCCGAGGAGGCCCCGTCCCCGGAAACGGCCCAGGCCGCGCGGGCCTGAACATCCACGGGGTCGCGAAACCGTGACGCCACTCAAGAAAACCTTGCGCAACGACACCGTGCGCCGGGTCCTGTGCTGGATCGGCGCCCAATACATCCGCCTGGTCCATGCGACCGGCCGGTGGACGGTGGTGGGTGGCGACATCCCCCGCCGTTTCCGCGAAGACGGCAAGCCTTTCATCGTCTGTTTCTGGCACGGCCGGCTGTTGATGATGGGCTACTGTTGGGATTGCCGCCTTCCCTTTTACATGCTCATCTCCCGGCACCCGGACGGACAGATCATCGCCCGCACCATCGGCCACTTCGGCTTCGACACGGTGGGGGGGTCGACGACCCACGGCGGGGCGGCGGCCCTGCGCACCCTGGTTAGGACCTTGAAGGCCGGAGGGTACGTCGGCATGACCCCGGACGGCCCGCGCGGCCCGCGCATGCGGGCCGGCGACGGCGCCGTCACCGTGGCGCGGCTGTCGGGCGCCCCCATCATCCCCGCCACCTACGGCATCAGCCGACGCCGGGTTCTCGGCACCTGGGACCGGTTCGTCCTCGCCTTGCCGTTCGGCCGCGGCGTGCTGGTGTGGGGCGATCCGATCCATGTCGACCGCGGCGCCGACGCCGACGCCCTGGAGACGGCGCGCCGGCAGGTCGAAGACCGTCTCAACGCCATCACCGCCGAGGCCGACAGGTTGTGCGGCTGCACGCCCGTCGAGCCGGCGCCCGTGGCCGGGGAGCCGGCGCCATGATGCTTCCCCTGTATCGCGCCGTGACCACGGTGGGGGCGCCGCTGATCCATCTTTACCTGGCCCACCGCAAGGCGCGGGGGAAGGAGGACCCGGAACGGTTCGCCGAACGGCTCGGGCGGGCGGGCCGGCCCCGGCCCCGCGGTCCCCTTGTCTGGGTGCACGCCGCCAGCGTCGGGGAATCGCTCTCCATGCTGCCGCTGATCGGGCGCATGCGCGCCGAGGTCAAGGGACTGAACGTGCTGGTGACCACCGGCACGGTGACGTCGGCGCGGCTGTTGGCGGAGCGCCTGCCCGAAGGGGCCTTCCACCAGTACGTGCCGGTCGACCGCCTGACCTATGTGCGGCGCTTTCTCGATCACTGGCAACCCGATCTCGTGCTGTGGGCGGAGTCCGAGTTCTGGCCCAACCTGGTCAGCGAGCCGGCGGCGCGCGGCATCCCGACGGTGCTGGTGAACGGCCGCGTCTCGCCCCGGTCTTTCGCCGGCTGGCAACGCTCGAAAGGGCTGATCCGCGACCTGCTGTCCGGGTTCACCCTGTGCCTGGGGCAGACCGAGGCGGATGCGGAGCGGTTGCGCAGCCTCGGCGCGCCGCGGGTCAAGTGCGTGGGCAACCTCAAGTTCGCGGCGCCGCCCCTTCCCGCCGACGCGGACGAGCTGGCGCGCCTCAGGGCGGCCCTCGAAGGCCGGCCGCGCTGGCTGGCGGCGAGCACCCATCCCGGGGAAGAGGAGATCGCCGGGCGGGTGCACCAACGGCTCAAGGCCGGCCATCCCGGCCTGCTGACGGCCATCGTCCCCCGCCACCCGGAGCGCGGTCCGGCGATCGCCGCAACGCTCAGCACCATGGGCGCGGAGGTGGCGCTGCGCTCGGCCGGCGACGCCATTGCGCCCGGGACGGACATCTACGTCGCCGATACCCTGGGCGAGCTGGGATTGTTCTATCGTCTGGCCGACGTGGTGTTCATGGGCAAGTCCCTGGTTCCCCTGGGCGGGCAAAACCCCCTGGAGGCGGCGCGCCTGGATTGCGCCCTGGTTCACGGCCCCCACATGACCAATTTCGAAGACATCGTCCGCCGCCTGAAGGACGCCGACGCATCCCAAGAAGTCGCCGACGAGGCCGGCCTCGGGGTTGCCATCGACCGGCTGCTCGGCGATGCCGGGGAACGGGCGCGCCGCGCCGCGGCCGCCCAGGCCATCGCCACCGCCGAGGCCGGCGTGTTGGACGCCTTGATGGCGGAACTTTCGCGGCTCCTCGAGGGGACGCCGAAGGGCGACGACGGCCATGCGGGCGCCTGACTTCTGGCATCGGCCCGGCGGCGGCGTCGCCGCCGCCCTGTTGGCGCCGCTGGGATCGGTCTACGGCCTCGCGGCGCGGGCCCGGTTCGCCGCGGCCCGGCCGTGGCGGGCGTCGATCCCGGTGCTGTGCGTCGGCAACCTGGTCGCCGGCGGGTCGGGCAAGACGCCGGTGGCGCTCAGCCTGGGGGCGCGGCTGGCCCGACGCGGCCACGCCCTCCCCTTCCTCAC